>JAKJFI010000013.1 GCA_022704985.1 Candidatus Omnitrophota bacterium
CATAATTTTAAGCCCCCTTCTAAGAAGTTCCGTTAAATCTGTAATCTGGATGTATGACCTTCATTACTTTTTTGCTTTCTTCAGCCATTGCCCAGAGAAAGTACATCCTGTGTTTTGGCGCAACGGATACCGGGTGGTATCCATCGGGTATCGTCACGGCCTGGTCGGTTTCTATCAGGAACATGCTGTCTTCGTGGTCGTTGAATATCCGCATCGTTCCGAATCCGGTGCGTGGCGTTATCTTGAAGAAACAGAGTTCCTCCACAGCCGTTGTTCTGCCCGGTGCGCCGTTTTCCGTGCTGTGTTTGTGCGGCGGGTAGCCTGCCCAGTTGCCAGGATAGGTGATGGTTTCCCCTATAATCAGCTGTTCGGACGGGAAGTCTTCAGGCAGTATCTCTGATATGTTGCTCATATAAGGGTCGTCTCCGACCCTTTTCAGGCGGATATCCTTGGTTTCTATGAATCGTGGTTTGCCTGTGCCTTTTGCCGCGCAACTCAAGACGCAGAGTTCGCTTTTTTGTATGAATTCAATGGAAAAGTTTGAGTACGGAGGAAGGTAAACGGCTGAAGGCGGCTCGTCAAAAACATTCTTTCTTTTCATTCTGTTGCACAGGCCTTCTTCAATGGAAAACTTTATATCGCCCTCGGTGATAACGTATGCGCATTCCTCGCCTCCGGAGCTTCCCTCGAATTTGGACTGTTCGCCTTTAATGAAAGCGAGACTGATTTTTTGAAGGTCGGAATTTTCAGATGTAACTATTTTCTGGTAACCGTGAAAATCGTTTATTTTGTATCTCTTTGCCATCGATATTTTGCGCCTCCGCGATTAATAAGAATTATATATTTTTAATCCGTATCCGTCAAGGCGCCGCTCTTCAGGTTATTTTGTAACCGTTGTCAAGCGAGGGGTTTTCATGCAGGGACACCCGCTTTCTTTTAAGCATGTCGTGCAGCGACTTTTCTGTCTGGATAAACTTATAGAGTGATGAAGATACCTCTGCGGATGTTCTTTTCCTGGGGTTCTTGAGCATGTGCGCCGACAGGTCGTTCCTGAATTTCAACGCGGCAAAATGGGTGTTTTTGACATTGCCGCTGCCCCTGCATTTTTCGCACCTGTCCATCAGAATCTCGGAGAGCTTGAAATCCGTCTTTTCCCTGCTCATCTCAACGATGCCAAGTCTTGAAATTGAAAGTATCTTCGTCCGCGCCTTGTCTATTTCAAGGTTGTCGTTCAGAGTTTTGAAGACCTTGCGTCTTTCCCTCTGGTGCTTCATGTCTATGAAATCAACCACTATGAGTCCGGAAAGATTCCTCACCCTTATCTGGCGCGGTATCTCTTCCGCGGCTTCGAGGTTTGTATTGAAGACCGTTGCTTTCAGGTTGGTTTTTGAGCTGCTGCCGCTGTTCACGTCTATAGCGTTAAGGGTTTCACCCTCCTCTATTATAAGGTACCCTCCCGATGGAAGAAACACCCTGTCGGAAAGGAAATTCTCTATCTCTTTTTCAATGCCGTGCTTTACAAAGAGTGGGCGCTGTTTCTCTCTGTGCAAGATGACCTTGCCGTGCATCTCAGGGAGGAAGTGATTGACGTATTTCAACACCTCCTTGAAAGTTCTGTCGTCATCAACGACGATTTCCTTGAAGTCCGCGGTAACGTAATCCCTCACGACGTTGGTATAGATGGGGAGTTCGTTCCACAGAGTTGAAGGCGCTTTCCGGCCTTTCTCGTACCGCCTTATCTTGCTCCATGTGCCCAAAAGTATCTTCAGCTCCCTGACGATATGCCTCTCGCTCTTGCCTTCAGCCGCGGTTCTGATGATAAAGCCGGTGTTATCAACAATTCTCCTTGTTACTATATTCATCAGCCGTTCTCTTTCCGCCCTGTCCGTTATTTTTTTTGAGAGCGTTCTCAGGGGTGATTCCGGTATCAGTATTATGAACCTGCCGGGCAGAGAGACCTTGGTGGTAAGCTTCATCCCTTTTTCCGCCGTTCCGGGTTTTGTAATCTGTACTATGATTTCATCTCCAGTCCTGTGTGTTTTCTTGTTCTTTGCAGGGGATTCATCCGAATTTTCCGGCAGGTTGTACAGGGGTTCTTCTTTTTCAAAAGGAAGAAAACCGTTCCTGGATTCTCCGATGTTTACGAACCCCGCGTTCAGACCGGAGATAATTCTCTCGATGCGTCCCTTATAGATGTTGCCCACGCCGGTCTGGAGGTCAGGCCGCGTTATGAACAGGTTTTCCACGCGGTTATCCGCCATTATTACAAGTCTCGTCAAAAATCCTTCGTTACTAATCAACAGTCTGTAGTTTTTCATCGCTAACTTTCCTTGTCCCCCTCACATCTCTTCCCTCTTGAGGGGAGAAGGAAGGCGGGGGCGCAGTATTATCCATGATTTTCCTTGATATGCTTTTAACCGTTCCGTCAAGAAGCAATCCCGCAAGATTCTTATGGCTGAAATTATTGATTTTTATCAAAACTCTTATCCTGTCATTATCATCCTCAAGTATTTTTCCCGCCTTTCCCAGCGCGTCCCGGTCTATCTTGCCTGCGGTCTCAAATACGTATTCCGCAAAGGTTTCTCTTCCGCCTATGGAAGGTTCGCTCATCTCCACAAGGTGTGCGAAACGGAAAAGAATGCCTTCAGGCAAAATCTCGCGGGTTTTCCGGATAATCTCATCCGGTTCGGTTTTTTTACAGAGAAAGACGTCAAAGGATTCGTTTGTTCCTGAAACGTTGAGAGGCAGTGGATGCCCGAAGCTTATTCTGGGATGCGGACTGAATCCTTCCGTGAATTTCAGGGGCGCTTCTATCCGTCTGAACGTGCGTTCCATAATCTTGAGCAGGTTCCTGCCGGATATGAAGACCGCCGGTCCCGTCTTCTCGTAAAATATCCTCAACCTGTATGTCTCAGTCATTTTCCTTTGATGTAGAGTTCCTCGATGTTGTGGAGGACTCCGCCGTAAACCGTCGGCTTAAGGTTCCCGAATTTGTTGCGAACGGCCGTCATTGAGGCAGGGCTTGCCGTATATATGACGGGGAGCTCTTCAGAAACGATTTTCTGCCATTCGTCGTACAGCTTCTTTCTCCTTTTCCTGTCCAGTTCTTTTGCTCCCTCTTCAAAGAGCAGGTTTATCCGCTTTTCCCATTCTGTAATCTCTTTCTCTTCCGGCCCCGCGTTCCAGATGTGAAGTTGTCCTTCCGTATGCCAGACATTTTTTCCGCCATGCGGTTCTATTCCTCCGGTAAGACCTATTATAACAGATTCCCAGTCCTTTGTAACGCTTATCCGTGTTACGAGGGTGTTAAATTCAACGGGGAGCAGGTTTACCCTGATTCCAAGCTTTTTCAGGTCGTCCTGTATTATGTTGCCTATCTGTATGCGTTCAAAACTATTGCTATTGGTCAGAATCGTGAATTCAACCGGATTGCCTTCTGCGTCATAGAGGATTCCGTCTTTTCTGTAAAAACCCTCTTCGGAGAGCAGTTTTTCCGCTTTTACGGCGTCGTAAACGTACTTTGTCACGTTCGGGTTATTGAAGAAACCGCTTGAGACGTTCAACGGACCGTCCTGCGGTATAGCGAATCCGCCGTAAACGTTTCTTCCGATGCTGGTTTTGTCAATCATATGCGCCACCGCTTTCCTGAAAGATGCGTTTCTAAACCAGTGTTTTTTGCGGGATTCGATGGGAGACTGAGCGTTCTGGTTGAAAGTGATAAATTCCGAACCCATGGAAGGACCGAGTTCGTATATCGTAAAATTCTGTTTTTCTTCGAAAGGTTTAAGAAGCGGGAAATCCTGTCCCCTGACTGATATAACGTCTATCTCGCCGGTCCTGAATTTGAGAACGGCGGTGTTGGCGTCGGCGATTATGAGGAAAACGATTCTCTGGATGCGCGGCAGGGCTGTTCCTGCGGCATCCTTCATCCAGTACCGGAAGTTCTTCTCCAGTATTACCCATTCCGCAGGCCTGTATTCTTTTATCCTGTAAGGTCCGGTGCCTACTATGTTCTCCGGTTTCTCGTTCACGCCCCAGCAACTGTTGAATATCCCCCTGTCAATATATTCCTTCAATTTATGCTCGGGGAGTATCTCCTGTCCCATAAGACGGAGAAAAGGGGCGAATCTTTCCGGCAGGATGAATTCCACAGTATGCCTGCCTGTTTTTCTGACCTGTATGGGTTTCCCTTCTATCGTCAGCACATCCCTGCTGCTTGTCGGTATGTCTGGGTTGTATATGAGCCTGTTGTATGTGAATACGACATCGTCTGCTGTAAAAGGAGTTCCGTCGTTCTATGTAACGTCTTTCCTCAGGAAGAACGTCCATTTTTTTCCGCTCCGGTCGTGTTCCCATCTTTCCGCAAGGCAGGGTTTTACCTCAAGCGTTACGCCGTCTGTTTTCGTTAGTCCTTCAAAGATGAGGGACGTTATTGAGGTGGTGCTTGTCTCTTTTGCTATCACGGGATTGAAAGACTTGGGGTCTGACGAGGATGAAAGCACAATCGTGTCATTCGCCGGTTTTCCACCGGGAGGAGCTACTCCGCACCCTGCAAGGAAAAGAGTTGATATTGTGGTAACTGCAAGTTTTCTAATCATTCTGTGTCAGTGCAATCAGAAACGTAACGAACCCTGTCTCAAAAGAAATTTTTTAATTCGGAAAGCAGGTCGTCCATCGATGGATATCTCAGCGCGGACTCGTTGAGTGTAGCTTTCTTTATTATCTCTCTGAGTTCCGCGGGCACGCCAAGGTCCTCGCACATGACGGCTTGTTTTCCAGTGTTCTTCCTGTAACTCCTGACGTCTATTCTTTTGAAGTAATCTTCAAGGTTTTTCTCCGGCTTGCCCGTAACTTCTATCTTTGTGGTGATGACCTCATCCATTGTTACCCCGAAACTGTATATGTCGGAATAGAAATCCGCCCTGCCCTCCGCCTGTTCCGGCGCAACGTAGGAGACTATCCCGTATTTCGTGATGGTGCCTCCTTTGGGGAAGATATCCTTTCGCAACAGCTTTCCGGGAAGCTTTGCTATCCCGAAATCCGTCATCTTCACCACCTTGAAATCGTCCGAAACCAGTATGTTGTCCGGTTTCACATCCTTGTGAACTATGTTGTTCTTGTGTATATGAGAGAGCCCCTGCCCTGCATCGTAAAGTATCCTGACCAGCCGGTTAAGAGGGAGTTTGCCGGGTTTGTAGAGCATCTCTTTCAGATTGTATCCATCTACGTACTCCATTATCATCGCGTACTGTTGGTTGTATCTCCCGAAATTGTGCACCTTAACTATATTCGTGTGGCTCAAGCCCATGGCTATCTCGGCTTCCCTCTCGAACTGGACGATGAGCTTGGCGCGTTCCCGTCGGTCATCACCTTTCAGGTAGAGCAGTTTTATCGCAACCGTATGTCCGTATATCGGACGCGCAAGAAAAGAATGCGCTCTGTAAATCTTTGTGTGCGTGCCGCCGCCTACTACTTCTTCCAAGCGATAGCCTCCGAAATTCTGTATTCTCATATCGTTATTTCCTGCGTATCCAGCGAAACCACCTCTATGTCGTCCGCGCTCTGTATTTCCTTATCCAACGCGCACACGCCTATTTTTCGTTTCTTCTCGCCGTAAGAAGAGGATGTAAACAGCGTGAGACACCTGTTGTTGAACATCTTTTCGTTTGCTGTCGGGTCATGACCCCTTACAAGGACGTTCTTCCCCATCTTTTTCATAACTCTTTCGAAATATTGTCTCCCGAACTGAGGTCTTCCCGTGAGATTGCGGAGTTCTTCCCCGTCTTTGTCCCTGAAGTCGCCCCACAGGAGCCTCGTCCAGTTTTTATCGCATACCTGGATATCGTTTATCTCGCTTATATCGTCAACGTCGGGAAGCGCTCCGTGGAGAGCGAGAAAACCGTTGCCGGAAACGGCAAAAGGGAGGTCCAGGAATATCTTTTTGTAGTAATTAAAATCTTCCTTGTTAAGCGAATCCCAGAAGTTGCAGGGTTTGCATTCTATCACCGGGTACATCTCGTGGTTGCCGGCAAGGAGGATAAGGTTGTCGTGTTCGTCCCTTGTTTTCAAAAGGAAGTCGATATTTTTCCTTGATTCGGCGCCCCGGTCAACATAATCTCCGAGGAATATAATATAATGCTGCCCCTTCTTTACGAAATTCTTGATGATTATCCTGGTGCTGTTGTAGTCTCCGTGGGTATCGCCGATAAAGACCGCCGTTCCTTCATCAGGTAATTCTATCAACCTGTCCATTTACTCGACTGGTATATTACTTCCGGCATCAGCCGGAGGTATCGAAGGCATGACTGGCTGTTCTTTTCTTGCCTCTTCCTTCAGGATGCTTTTTGTGGTAAGTTTGCCGGGAAGAGTTGCAAGCAAAACGGAATTCAATATGAAAAGAAATGCCAGTATTGATGTTATCCTGTTCAGTATCGCCGAAGTTTCGGCGCCGAACACTGTCTCCATCCCTCCCCCTCCGAAAATATTCGAAAGAGAGGAGCCCTTGCCTGATTGCAGAAGTACAATCCCTATGAGCAACAGAGAAACCACTGTGTGAAAAATGAGCAGGAACATGTACATTTTTTTCTCCTATTTGTAATCGATTATCCTGCAGAAGGAGTCAACCTTGAGACTTGCTCCACCTACCAGTACGCCGTCAATATCCTCCTGCTTCATTATCGAGTCTATGTTATCGGGTTTAACACTTCCCCCGTAGAGGATAACTATATCACCGGAGACATCCTTGCCGTACATTTCGGCAAGCAGGTTTCTTATGAATAGATGAACCTCCTCCGCCTGTTCCGGAGTCGCCGTTTTTCCCGTTCCTATCGCCCACACGGGTTCGTAGGCAACGACCAGCTGTCCGGTCTTCTCAAAACCGTCAAGAGATTCCTTTACCTGAGAGCCTATGACGTCGAAGGTTTTTCCGGCGTCGCGCTGCTCGAGTTTTTCCCCCACGCACAGTATCGGCTTCATTCCGCTTTCAGCAGTCTTCCTGACCTTTCTATTGACGATGCAGTTACTCTCCCCGAATATGTTTCTTCTTTCGGAATGCCCGCATATCACGTATTCCACTCCGATGCCAGCCAGCATTTTAGCGGAAATCTCACCCGTGAACGCCCCTTCATCCTCAAAGTGCATGTTTTGCGCGCCCAGTTTTATTGACGAGTTTTTCGACAATGCGTCAGATACCGCGCCGAGAGACGTAAATGGCGGGCATATCAGGATATCCCTGTCGTTATATTCCTTCATATTCCCAACAAGGGATTTCACGAACTCCACCGATTCACCGGGGGTTTTGTACATCTTCCAGTTTCCTGCTATCAGATTTTTCTTCATGACAACTCCTTACCTTTTTTATTGGAGAGGTCTTCCGACCTCTAAATATCGGCATCGGAAGATGCCGTCCACAGACTACTTCTTCAGCACTTCTATGCCGGGAAGGATTCCCTTTTCAAGGAATTCAAGGGAAGCCCCGCCGCCTGTACATATGTGCGATACCTTGTCGGCGACCCCTGTTGCGTTGACCGCCGCCGCAGAATCTCCTCCGCCGATTACCGAGAAAGCCCCTGATTCGCCTATCGCTCTGGCAAGCTCTTTTGTTCCCTTTGCGAACGGTTCAATCTCGTAAATCCCCATGGGACCGTTCCAGAAAATAGTCTTTGCCCTCTTGATGCAGTCGGTGTACTCCTCGACCGCCTGGGGTCCGATATCCACACCTATCCAGTTGTGGGGCACCGTGCCTCTCTCCGTTGCGAAATAATGGGCATCAGGCGCTACTTTATTGGTGATGACGTGGTCGAGGGGGGTATGGAACTCCAGATGGCGCTTGTTGATTTCCTTTATGATTTCCTTCGCGAGAGGAACAGCGTCTTTTTCAACCTTCGATTCTCCGACTTCCCAGTTCTTCGCCTTGACAAAGGTATAGGCCATTACGCCGCCGGTTATCAGGGTATCGATTTTGTCGAGCAATTTTTTTATCATCCCTATCTTGTCCGCCACTTTCGCCCCTCCAAGTATCAATAAGAATGGCTTCTCCGGTTTTTCAATGAGCTTTGAAAGCGCCGCTGTTTCTTTCTCTATAAGATATCCGGCCGCCTTGCTCTCAAAGAGCTTTGTTATCCCGTAGATTGAAGCATGTTTTCTGTGGCACGTGCCGAAGGCGTCGTTTACGTAACAGTCCGCCAGGGAAGCGAGTTGTTTCGCAAACTCCTCGTTGCCCTCCTCTTCTTCCTTATGGAACCTGAGGTTTTCAAGCAGGAGTATCTCTCCAGGCTTGAGTCCGGAAGCCGCTTTACTCGTCTCTTCTCCGATACAGTCAGAGACGAATTTGACTTCTTGCCCTCCAAGAAGACTGCTTAAACGCTCCGCGGCAACCTTCAGGCTCATTTCAGGATTTGGTATGCCTTTTGGTCTTCCGAGATGTGAGGCAAGCACGACGGACGCGCGGTTTTTCAGAAGGTGATTGAGCGTTGGAAGCGCCGCCTTAATCCTTGTGTCGTCCGTGACCGCTCCGTTTGCCACCGGGACGTTGAAGTCCACCCTCATAAACACACGTTTGCCCGAATAATCTTCAGACGCTATCGTACGGAGTTCCATTATGAACCTCCTATAAAGTCCAAATTCTAAATTCGAAACTCTGAACAAACTCCAGATTCTACTTTCTCAAACTTACGCTCTTTTATTTGGAATTTGTCATCTGGGTTACTGTAATTTATTTAGTGCTTCGTACTTAGAATTTACTATTTCTCAATCATATACTTGATAAGGTCAACAACCCTGCAGCTATATGCCCACTCATTGTCATACCAGCCCATGACCTTGACCATGTTGCCCTCAATGATGTAGGTTGACGGCGCATCGTATATGCATGAATGCGGGTTTTTGAAGAAATCCTTGGATACCAGCGGTTCGTCGCTATACTGAAGTATCCCTTTCAGCGAGCCTTCCGCGGCCTTCTTATAAGCGGCGTTTATCGTGTCCGCATCTGCCGGCTTCGCCAGGTCAACCACAAGGTCAACGATTGAAACCGTGGAGGTTGGGACCCTAATGGAAAGCCCGTTCATTTTTCCGTTGAGCGAGGGTATGACCTTGCCTATCGCCTTTGCCGCTCCAGTGGTGGTCGGAATCATTGAAACCGCCGCGGCTCTCGCCCTGCGCAAGTCCTTGTGCGGCTGGTCCATTACCTTCTGGTCGTTCGTGTAGGAATGTATCGTTGTCATCAGCCCCTTCCTGACACCGTAGGTCTCGTCAAGAACCTTTGCCAGCGGCGCGAGGCAGTTGGTTGTGCATGATGCGTTTGATATGATGTTGTGCTTTGCCGGGTCATAATCCTTTTCGTTTACGCCCAGCACGATGGTCACGTCTTCTCCCTTTGCGGGCGCGGATATAAGGACCTTCTTAGCTCCGGCTTCAATGTGCGCAGCCGCCTTTGCCGCTTCTGTGAAGAGTCCGGTTGACTCGACGACTATGTCAACGCCGAGTTTCTTCCATGGCAGGTTCTTCGGCTCCCTTTCCGCAAAAACCTTGTATTCTTTTCCGTTGACAATCACTGCTCCGTCCGCCGCCTTTACGTCTCCCTGGTAAATTCCATAGTTGGAATCATACTTAAAAAGATGCGCAAGTGTTTTTGCGTCGGCAATATCGTTGAACGCGACAAATTCCAGCCCCGGGTAATTTTTTTCCAGAGCCGCTCTCAATACCAGCCTTCCTATCCTTCCAAATCCATTAACTCCAATCTTCACAGCCATTTTTCTTCTCCTTTACCCCGATTCCTTCTGAAACTTTTTGCGAGGGGCTTAGTTTTACCGTTCTTACCCGTATCATTTTGTCATTGCGAGCGTTTTGCGCGCGGCAATCTTATGAGATTGCTTCCTGACGCTTCGCTTGCTGTCGCAATGACAAGCGCGAGGGTACCCTTTTTGGATTGTATAACCAAGAAATTATACACAAATATCAAAAAATAATCAAATTTTGGTTTATGCCGGGGAAAACTCCGGAATGAATTTATGTTCTTTGAGAGAGCCTTTAATATTTAAAGGTGCTAAAGTCTGTAAAAACTGAATAGAAGAAAGAAGCGCTATTTCCTCACAAAGCGGCTAATCGCAAGAAAGTTTTCCTGTTCCGCACGGTGAGTTTTGGTCTGATAGATTGCCTGCCCGTTTGACAATGGCGTTCTTTACCTCTATAATAATAACGTAGTAAATATTGGGAGGATAAGTGTGATGGACAAGGACAATTCATCTCAAACAATAACAATAGACAGACCAATGGTTCTGATACCCGTGGAGGAATATCGGGAGCTTCTTTTTGAGGCCGGGCGTTTGGAGACTCCGATTCTCGATGGAGAAATTGCTGAAGCCAGAAAAAGATTTAGCGAAGGCAAGTCAGAATCATGGGAAAAGCTAAAGAATGAGCTCCTCTAAGCTCGATGTAAAATTTGACGTCCGTGCAGCAAAGGATTTCCGACGATTAAAACAAAAAGTCCCAGCCATCATTCCGCAACTTGTAGAATCTGTGGAAGCGCTTTCCTCTAATCCTTATTCAGGGAAACCTTTAAAAGGAAACAAGAAAGGATGCTATTCATATCGTTCCGGAGACTATCGAATTATTTATGAAATTTTCCATGCCGCAAAGGTGGTATATGTTATCCGTATAGGTAATCGCAGAGATATTTACAGGTGATATTGTTCAATTAAGAAAAGGAGTTCCTCACAAAGCGGCTCATCGCAAGAAAGTTTTCCTGTTCCGCACGGTGAGTTTTGGTCTGATAGATTGCCTGCCCGAATTTATATACCTTCCGTCCAATCAAGATAATTCTTCCGATTTTACTCGATTTTTACAAGAACCTTCTGAAGGACATCCTTGCAGTAACTGCATTCGTGGCAGTTTCTTCTGCAGGTGGAGGTTTTCTTAAACCAGTCCTCCGGGAATTTTTCATTATCCAGGATGTATGGCTGAATTATCGGAGAGAAGCCCGGCTCGAAAAGATCCGCAAGATTGCCGCGGTAGCGACCGTTCACATAGGCGGAAACAACTCGCATTGGATTGGCATGCATGCGGGTCGCAAGTTTAACGGTATGGACAATATCTTCGTAATTATACAGGTCCTCCGGACGTATCCAGCTTCCCTGCAGTATCGTGTGCCAGCGCGACCAGTTTTGATAATAATTCCAGCAGAGCTGGGGTATCCAGTTTTTTATATTTACCGTCTCGGCTATCTCTTTCTCATGCGCCACCATGTTGTCATGATAAGTCTGAGCAGGGCAGAAGTTCAGACAACCGCTGTTGACGAGCAGAAAGAGTTCCTTATTGTTTTTTATTGCCCATTTTTTAACGTCCTTCACATACTCAATATCCCTGTTGTATTCCCGCCGGAGGTAGTAGCTGTCAAAGAGATTAGAGACATACTCCATGGCGGTTATATTATCCATGCGCATGTTTACCGAGGCACGTACATCCACATCCGGAAAGTTGTCCTTTACCACATGCGCAACTGTCAGGGATGTGGTTGTTACAATGTCAACTCCTCCGGCTACATTTTGCAGGTGTTCCAGAATTGACACTACCTGGTTTTGTAGGTATTCGCTCACCGCATACCTTCCGTAGCAGTTGGCATTGAGCAGAAGGTCCAGTTTTATCCCTGTTTCTTTTATTTGTTTCAGTTCGGATTCCAGCTTCTGTTGTCCTTCCCAAAAAGAATACCCTCTTCTGCTTAACAAGGATGCGCGCCCCGAAGGCATGTCAGCCCAGGGAAAATAAACCTCGGAGATGTGTTTCCGGAACTCTGCAATTATTTCAAGTATCGAGACCTCGTCCTTCTCTTCGGGTAATTGATACCCTATCGCAAATTTCATTTTATGGATATCCCTTTTCCAGAATCAGAAACCATTATAACATCACTTCTGAACATTAACAATAAACAGGGTTGAGGAAGTGGATGACGAAGCTAACAAAGCTATATGCGTTAAGTGGAATTACAGATAAAAAAAGAGAGGGGGCTCAATCGCTTGAACCCCCTCGAACTGCTCGCAGTTAAGCTCCGTTAGAAAGCAAGCTTCGCAGAAGCTATCAACTGCCACGGATTAGCATCAAATATTGCTAATGCATCTCCGGTCAAGAGTATGCCATACTGCAGACCGAAAGCAAGGTCGTCGGTATGGTTATACACCACTGACGCGTCAATTTCATTGCCTATGGTCTTTTCGTT
>JAKJFI010000014.1 GCA_022704985.1 Candidatus Omnitrophota bacterium
ACGCAATGGCTGGCAGTACACCTTGCGCAGGAGTATAACAAGAAAATACGCGTAAATGCTATAGCGCCGGGATTTTTCCTCACGATGCAGAACAGATTCCTTCTGCTTGATGAAAAAGAGGCGCTCACGCCGAGAGGTACCGCTATTATCAATCATACACCCATGGGAAGGTTCGGAGAACAGGCTGACCTGTCCGGAATATGCATCTATCTGGCTTCTAATGCATCCCTTTTCGTAACTGGGACTGTAATCCCGATTGACGGGGGATTCAGCGCTTTTTCCGGAGTATAAAAAGCTCACAGACTTGTCATTGCGAGGAATGTTTTGTATGACGAAGCAATCTCAATGACAAATTGGCAGAGCTGAACAAACTGAACAAAATCCAGAACTCCTCACATAGAGAGGGACATAGAAGAGTCCGAAGCAAGGAGTTCCGGGTAAAGGAGAATGTAAATGAATAAGGCAGATATCGGCGTAATCGGCATGGAAGTAATGGGGAAGAACCTTGCGCTTAACATGGAAAGCAGAGGTTATACGGTTGCTGTTTTTAACAGGACGGAATCAAAAACTAAAGACTTCGCGGAAGGCCCGGCAAAAGGCAAGAAGTTCATTCCTTGTTATGAACTTCAGAACTTCGTAACAGCATTGAAGTCACCCAGAAAGATAATGCTGATGGTAAAAGAAGGCGCTCCCGTGGATGGCTTTATAGAGAAGCTTCTTCCCTTCCTTGACAAAGGGGACCTCATCATAGACGGCGGCAACTCGTTTTTCAAGGACACCATAAGAAGAAACGCCGCTCTTACGGAGAAGGGCATTCTTTTCATAGGCACCGGCGTTTCCGGAGGAGAAGAGGGAGCGCTTAAAGGGCCTGCCATAATGCCGGGCGGACAGCCGGAGGCATACAAGCTCGTCGAAAAGATTTTTACGGATATCTCCGCAAAAGCCGCTGACGGAAAACCCTGCGTCGCATACATGGGACCTAACGGAGCGGGACATTTCGTTAAGACAACGCACAACGGGATAGAATACGGGGATATGCAGTTGATAGGCGAATGCGCATCGGTATTGAAAAAATCCGGCATGGATGCGAAAGAAATAGCGGAGATAATGGAAAAGTGGAACGGAAGCAACGATATACTCCGCTCCTACCTGATAGAGATAACCGCCGACAGCATGAAGGAGAAAGAGAAGTCCGGGCAGGGATACCTCGTGGATGTCGTAGCTGATATTACCCGGATGAAAGGCACCGGGACATGGACGGTTCAAAGCGCCCTCGAACTGCTGGTTCCCATTCCCACAATCGCATCCGCCGTCTTTTCAAGGGAAATGTCTCAGGACAAGGACCTTCGACTGCAGATGGCAAAAATTCTGAAGGTTCCGGCAGGCGATAAGCTCGCGGAAGACAGGGAGAAGCTTATAGACATCGCACATGACGCCCTCTACATAGCGAAGATATCATCCTACGCCCAGGGGCTGGCACTGCTTCAGGCAGCGTCAAAGGAATACAAGTTTGACCTGAAACTGGGGGAGATTGCAAGGATATGGCGCGGCGGCTGTATCATAAGGGCGCAGTTCCTCGACGAGATAACAAAGGCTTACGAAGAAAATCCGGAGCTGCCAAACCTCATGGCGTCGCAGAAATTCTCCAGTTTCGTGAACGCAAACCTGTGGAAACTGTCCAGATTCATTGATATAGCTCACAATGCCGGCGTGCCGGCGCTGGGCATGTCTTCTTCGTGCGACTACATACTGCAGATAGCCTCTCCCGTTATGTTCTCCGCGCAGGTCGCCGCGTTCCAGAGGGACTATTTCGGTGCGCACGGATATTTCAAGATTGGCGGGGAGAACAACCCGGAGATTATCAGGAACGCTGAAGGCAAAATGCGTGAATTCCACATTGAGTGGATGGAAGAGGGACGACCGGAAAAAGAAATAACCAAATAAGGAGCTCCTAATGAAGATGAATGTGGTGATAGCGCAGAGCGGAGGTCCAACCTCTGTTATAAACAACAGCATACGGGGCGTCATAGACGCCATGGAAAAATCCGGCAGGGCCGGCAGAATATACGGCGCAAAGATGGGCATCATCGGGGTGCTGAAAGAGGAGCTTTACGACATTTCAGCGCAGAAGCCGGAAGAGATTAAACTGCTCGCCGCAACGCCTTCCGCCGGGGTCATAGGAAGTTGCCGATACAAGATAAAGAGCGACGAGGATATGGAGAGAATCGTGGAGGTCTTCAAGAAACATGACGTCGGGTATTTCTTCTACTGCGGCGGCAACGATTCAATGGACACCGCAAACAAGGTGAGCATCCTGGCAAGAGAAAGGGGACTCAACCTGATATCCACCGGGATAGTGAAGACGATAGACAACGACGTTGGCGGCGGACTCCAGGATAACGGCACCTTTGCAGTCTGCGACCACAACCCTGGATACGGAAGCGTTTCAAGGTACACCGCGACAAACATCCTTGAAGCGAACGAAGAAAACAAGGCAAGCTATACCAGCGACCCGGTTCTTGTAATAAGCTCTATGGGCAGAAAAATCGGTTTTATAACGGCATCGGCAAGGCTTGCCGACCCGGAACGTAAAATGCCTCTCCTGATACTTCTGCCGGAAGCTCTCAACAGGAACAAACCCGAAGAGAACCTTGAATTCATAACGGCAAGGGTTAATGAAAAGCTCGAGGAGCACGGAAGGTGCATAATAGCGATAAGCGAAGGGCTGGAGATAGGCGACCTTGAAATACTTTGCGACAACTTCGGACATGCGCAATTCGGCGCTTCCGGAAAGTCCGTTGAACAGGCGCTGATAAACCACCTCAATGGCTTGGACAGGAAAGACAGCCGCGGACGCTCTGAGAGCCGCCTTGTGCGCAAAGGAATCGCAAGATGCGAGAAACCCGGGACAAACCAGAGAAGGGCGCTTGCAACGACATCTCCGGTTGACCTTAGGGAAGCTTATGAAGTCGGGACACACGCCGCAAAAATAGCCCTGAAAGGGGAGGGCGGCTACATGTCAACGATTATCAGGGAACCCGGAAAGAAGTACGCGGTAAACTATGACAAGGTAGAGCTTGGAACGGTTGCAAACGCGGACAGAAAGTTCCCGGAGGAATGGATATCGCAAAACAGGGTGGATGTTACGGACGAATTTATAGACTGGGCGTTTCCGCTGATAGGCGGGAAACTGCCAGTGTTTGCGGAGTTCAAGCAAATCTTCGCGTCTAAGAAATGCGAGGATTACACTCCGGCAGCATATAGATAACATCCACTGTTGCATGTAATTGAGACTTTTTCGTCATACAAAGCATTCCTCGCACGGCAAGCGCAGGAATCCCGCTCCTCGCAATGACGAAAAAGAAGGGACAAAGGAGAGAATAAATGGACTTTGTGAAATTGACGGACGAACAGATAAAGCACGACCCTGAACAACAGCTGAAGAACTTCAAAAGAAGCAAGGATTTCCTTGTTGCGATTGACACCGACGGATGTGTTACCGACAACATGAACGGCAAGCAGATGCTGATATTCCATCCGCTCTACATGGAATTCTACCAGCTGTGGGGAATAGAATCTTATTTCAGGGAGGTTGCTGAATACTACAACCTTTTTTCCGTGCAGAGAGGATGCAACAGGTTTCTTGCAATCCTGTACACCCTGCAGGCCCTGCGCAAGAGGAACGACGTTCTGAAAATCACCCGGGAGAAAAACATCGCTCTTCCGGAAGCGGAACCCCTCAACCAGTACATTGAATACTGCGAGAAGAATAAACTCGGTCTCGGAAACCCGAGCCTGATAAAATATCTGAATGCGAATCCCAGGAGTCTCTATCTCTACAAGCTTCTCGGATGGAGCGAAGCCGTAAACCGGATGTTTCCCTTCGTCAAAATCCCGCCGTTTGACAATGTACGCGAGTCGCTGAAGCTTATGTCGGATAAGGCAGACGTCATAATAGTCTCACAAACGCCCTATGAGGACCTTGTCAACTTCTGGCAGGAAAACAATCTTACGCCTTATATACGCGCAATCGCCGGACAGGAGATGGGGAAAAAGGGACATCATATAGAAACTGTAAAAAAGGTCTGCGGATACGAGGATTCAAAGATTCTCATGCTTGGAGACGCCGACGGAGACCTCAAGGGCGTAAAGCAGAACAACGGGCTTTTCTACCCGGTGCCGGCAGGATACGAAAACCGGGCATGGCAGGAATTCCCTGAGTATTTTGAACAATTCACAGCTGGCAGGTATGCCGGAGAAACGGAGAAGAAACTTCTTGATGAATTCTCAAAGGTTCTTCTCACGACTCCGCCCTGGGAAAAAGACGGGTACGACCATGCGGCCGCATACAGGGAAAAACAGGAGATACGAAAGAAACTGCATGACCAACTGACACCCGAAACACCCCTGCTTATCCTTTGAGGATGAAAAATGAAAGTGCTTACCCATGAAGAATTGAAAAATGCTGTGAGCGAAAAACTTTCCTCAGGGAAAGATTTTTCCGGGAAAAAAGTACTTGTCGTTATCCCCGACACCACGCGTTCCGGCCCGACCGCCCTTATCTTCAAGTACATCCATGAGACCCTGGTCCCAGACGCCTATAAAACTCCCTCTCCCCCACGGGATAAGGGGAAGGGCAAAGCCGCCAAAGTGGATTTCCTCATCGCACTGGGTACGCATCCCCCCATGCCCGAAGAGCGGGTCAATAGATTCCTTCAAATTACCGATGCCGACAGGAAAACAACTTTCAGTGGAACCTCCATATTCCAGCATCAGTGGGACAACCCGGGCGAACTCGTGCACATAGGAACGATATCGGCGGAAAAAATCAGGAAAATCTCCGGAGGACTTCTTTCCGAAGAGATACCTGTTACCGTCAACAAAAAGGTTTTTGAGTATGATGAAATAATCCTTGTGGGCCCTGTATTTCCGCACGAGGTTGTGGGTTTCTCCGGCGGCTATAAGTACCTTTTCCCGGGCATTTCAGGACCTGACTTCCTGCACAGATTCCACTGGCTGGGCGCCCTGATAACCAACCCCAAGATAAACGGAACCAAGGATACCCCTGTCAGGAAAGCTCTTAACCTTGCGGCATCTTTTATCAAAACTCCGCTTACGCTTTTATGCTACGTTGTTCAAAAAGGGGAAGTTTGCGGGTTATATGCGGGCGGCGTTGAAGCATGGTCAAAAGCGGCAGACCTCTCCGCCCAGCTGAACGTGAAATATATTGACCGACCTTACGCAACGATACTCTCGTTAGCTCCTGAAATATACGAGGACATATGGACAGCAGGCAAGTGCATGTATAAGCTTGAGCCGGTCGTGGCAGACGGCGGAACGCTCATAATATACGCGCCCCACGTGAAAGAAGTCTCACATACACACGGAAAGGATATTGAACAGGTAGGCTACCACACAAGAGACTATTTTCTCAAGCAATTGGACAGGTTCCAGGACGTTTCCGGTTGCATAATGGCGCACTCTACACATGTGAAAGGCATTGGCACCTATAAAGACGGCGTTGAGAAACCCAGGGTGAACGTCGTACTTGCCACCTCTATACCCGAAAAAATCTGTAAAAAGATAAATCTGGGTTACATGGATTACAGAACAATTGACATTGAAGAATATAAAAAACGGAACGATACGCTCGTCGTTGAAAAGGCGGGCGAGATACTGTACCGCCTAAAAAATAATAAAATACCCGATATAGACACCCTCTGATGAGGAGGAACCCGGGACCCGACATCCGGGAAAACCAGAAAATATGGAGTTATATTCACCATATAGGATATGCCCTCTCGGAGCGCACATAGACCACCAGCTGGGTATCGTTCTTGGGACCACAATAAACAGGGGCATTCACTTCAAATTCACACCCAACAAGACGGGAAAGGTATGTCTGCACAGTCTTGACTATAATGAGCGCATAGAATTTTCCATGCCTGTCATTGAGAGCCGAATTATGGCGCGGCAATCTCGTTCAGTAACGGATATTCCACGGAAAACCGGGCACTGGTCCGATTATGCGCGCGGCGCCGTGTGGGTTCTCAACGAATTTTGCCATTATAGGCTTATACCCTCGCCTCAGCGGGAAGAGGGCAGGGCGAGGAGGCTTAAATACGGCATTGACGCCGAGATAAACGCAGATTTTCCGGGAGGCGGATTGAGTTCCTCCGCCGCTATCGCGATTGCCTACCTTCTTGCGCTTGAAAAGGTTAATAACCTGGATATTTCAGCCGAAGAGAATATAAAACTGGTGCAAAAACTGGAGAATGAATATATAGGCCTGAAAAACGGTATCCTTGACCAGTCGATAATTCTGCTCACCAAGCCTGTCCCCAATTCAATGGTCTATCTTGACTGTAAAACCCTTGAGCATAGACTGATTACTACTCACCCTCACCCTAACCTCGCCCCGGCGGGGAAAGAGCAGGATAAAGAGGTCAAGTTTGAAGTGGCTGTGGTCTATTCGGGGATAGAACAGGCGCTCTCAGGCACAGGATACAATAAACGCGTGGCAGAGTGCGGTGAAGCGGCGAGGTTGCTGATGGAAATGGCGGATAAGAGATTGCCGCGCCAAAAACCGGCTCGCAATGATAAAATGATAAAATTGAGGGACGTGCCGGAAGAGGTCTTCCATGCGCATAAAGACAACCTCCCCGAAAACCTGAAAAAACGCGCCACCCATTTTTTTACTGAGATGGAACGGGTGCAGAAAGGCGCCGCCCTCTGGAAGAAGGGCGACCTTGAAGGATTCGGAAAACTTATGACGGAATCAGGCAAAAGCTCCATAGAAAACTATGAGTGCGGAACGCCTGCCCTGATAAGAATATATGAACTTCTGAACTCCATAGACGGAGTCAACGGCGCACGCTTTAGCGGCGCCGGATTCCGAGGTTCCTGCATCGGGCTGATAAAACCCTCGGAAGATGTAAGAAATGCAGTAAGGAAAAAAATCGGGGAGTATTACAAAAAAGAGTTCCCGCAGTACGCCGACAACTGTAAAATCGCTTTCTGCGCCACAAATACTGAGGTAGGTGGAATTTAATTACTGGAAGCGGACCCTAATCTGTAAATTATTGTATTGTTGAATCAGCGTTTATTTCTTCCCAGCGATTCACGTCGAAATATATATCCAAATCTTCATCTACGGTTGGAAAGAACGGTGGAGGATCTGTAGTCGCTCTGTCATCGTAACGGTAATCCTTCGCAAAACCTGTCAGCAGTCGCCCTGTACTCGGATTGAACGTACCCGTCAGTCCGCGGTAATTTTGGATTATACCGCCCCAAACATTCAGCGTCCCCCTCGGATTACCCCTATTATGATTCTCGACATAGAAAGATTTATCAAAAACCATAATGCTGGCATGTATTACCATATTGTTAGGAGCTGAAGAATCAACCTCCACGCTTCTTCCGGCCACCAGCCCGAGCTGACCGGTACAACCAGGATCATCAGGGTCGAGGTTGTATCGGATGCGGTCAGTTATAATCATATCATTTTCAGCGACTATGGTAAGTCTATCGTACACCCTCGCGTCCGCGTTCCCGGGACCCTGTATTGTAATATCACCATTCGAATATATAACCCCGTTAAAAGAAGGTGTCAGCGTTCTGGAAGTCGTAACCGTTCGCGTTCGCCATCTTCCGCTTGCATCCTTATAGTCTTCCACATAAGTGGTAGTAAGCGTATTCCCGATTTTGGTCCATGTCCGCGTCCGGTCATAGCGTCCGGTGTTATATCTTTCCGTATAGGCAAGCGTGTTTCCATCCAGCGTTATTGTAGAATCACTGGCAATATGTATGCCGCCGCTTGCATTGGAAGCGGTCTTTAATTTATCCATATTTAAGTATTTATTCATGTCTATAGGTTGCACGCCAAGTTGATAACCTGCCCGGAAATCTGGATTGTTATACACACCGGAGTAATAGTTGAAAGAATTTGCCGTACTGGTAACCTTGCCGTGAAAAACCGGACGCCCGCGTATATTTATCCGGCTGTTGGAATGGACAGGCCCGTAAAGAACGTCATTTCCCGTAAACCAGATTGTCTCGCCTCCTTCGCCCAATTCACTATTTGTAAAGTAGGCATATCTGGCAAAACTCTTTATGACCACGTTTAAGTTTATTTGCTTCTTGACAGTTACCGTTCCTGCCCGTGTATTTGTATCGACACTGGCAACGGAAATAATCTTGTACCCGTCGCGATTTGAAGAACTGGGAGGGATAATGGTGACATCATATTTGCCCCTCCCGAACTGTTGCTCCTCAAAAGGCTGGAAAGCTTCCCCTGTAGGAGGGACGTAAGTGGTATGTACTTCTTTTTCCAACCAAGCCTTGCCGTGTTCAACGCCTGCCTCGGCAATCCAGAAAGCGCTCGTTGGATAAATACCCTTGTGGCTAAACAATCTTTCTTCTCTCGACATGTAAAGAAAAGCAATGCCGGTAATGGCAAGTATCAATCCCAGTATTACAACCACAAAAAGCGCCAGCCCCTTTTTATTATTCATGGCGCGCACCCCCATTGCTAATCACGACTTAAAATTGCGCATAACAATCGTTTTCTGCGTAGAAAAACTTTCTTCCTTTCTCTTGAGTACCACCTCTATCCCTATCACGCCGGGAACATATTCTCCCTCTTCATTCTGCTCCGGGAAATTAAAGTCAAGAGAATGCAGTATCCCGGAAATCAGTATCTCGTCTTCTTCTTCGTTAATCTTGTATTTTAAATCCTTTCCATCTTGATAAAAAACTTTTGTCCACTCAAGGTTTTTATTCTTATCTTTACGCTCCAGCTCCAGTCTCTGCCCGCTATTCAGAATTTGAGCGTTGGTAGATTCTCTGATAGCCTTTGTAAGCACTGTAAGCATGAAAGAAGATTCACCCTGCAAAACAACCTTGTCGTTTCCCCTAATCCAGAAGTTCGTAGAAGACACTTGAATAATCCCGACTATCAGAAACAGGATACCCGCTATTACCATCGCAATCATCAATTCCACCAAACTGAATCCCTTTTTCCCCTTCAACATAATATTCCCGTGGTTATCGAATAGAAATTATCGTCTTCAAATCTATCTTCTGTTCTTGCCCTTTCTCGGTCCATGTAACTTCAACTTCAACTATTTTCATGAAATTTTCCAAATCCTGCAAATCTTCTTCATAATCCTCTAAATCTTCCACAACTGTAGTTTTGCGTTTGAAAGACATGCCGCCTACAGATATCTGCTCATTACTATCCACTATCTCACTATACGGAATACGCCTCAACTCTTCCAGTTTTTGCTCTGCCAGTTCTCTTGCCTGCCTGTAACGACCAGAAAGGTCAATATCCATCCGACCGTATGAAAATAAAGCCATGCCAGCCAACATTATAATAAGAAAAATGGCTATTGCGATTAGAAGCTCAACAAGCGTATCTCCATTTTTATGTTTCATATAGTTGAAAGGAAGGGGGAGTAGCGCCCCATAATTCAGGATTAATATTTGACCCCACTCCTTTTAATTCAATTTTCAGGCAGTATCCGTCTTTTTTCTACCTCAGCAACCACTTTTGCTTCTTCGGCTGTGATAATCTTAGGAGTCAGAAATATTACAAGGTCGGTCTTTTCAGAGTTCGATGCACGGTTGTTGAATAAGAACGGCAGTATATCGCCAAGAAATGGCATCTTGTTCGTAGTCTTTCTCGTATCCTGCCTTAATAATCCGCCTATCACCAGCGTATCGCCATTCTTGATTATGACGCTTGTCTTTACTCTCCTCTCGTAGGTATCCACGGCAGGAGGGTCAACGAAAACTGTTGATTTTACGGCAGAACTGACGACGGGTTCAACTTCGAGAGTTATATAACCTTCCTGATTTATTTTTGGAACGACCTTCAAGGCGACACCTACATCCCGGTATTCGTATTCTGTTATTATCCTCTGGCCTTCGGTTTCAGTAACTTTCGGCGCAACCGCCGTATTTTTGATTATTTTTATCTCAGCAGGCTTATCGTTGAGGGTGGTAATTCTCGGATTCGCAAGGATGTTCGCCTTACCTTCAGACTGGAGAAGACGCAGGTTTGCGGTCAACGCCTGCAATGAAAGAGTGCCGAGAATGAACTGCGGGTCGGAGGTTGCCGTTGTTGCTCTCGGACCGACAATCTTCCTTGAATAACTTTCCTGCCACGGGAAGGAAGTATCCAAGGCAGGGCCTGAAAAACCGGCTTCGACATTCCAGGCTATTCCAAGGTCCTTAATCGCATCTTCCGACAACTCTACAAGGACAGCCTCTATGGATACCTGTGAAACCATCTTATCAAGCGATGAAATTATATCGTTTATCTGCTTGAGATTTTCATCCGTATCCCTGACAGTTATGCTGTTAGTTCTCGTATCCCGAATTATGCTTCCGCCTGTACTCAAAAGGGGAGCAAGTAATTCTCCCAGAGTATCCGCTTTTGCATACTGCAGGAAAAAAGTCCGGCTTGACAACGGTGGAGGCGGCAAAAGAGGAATGGAAGATTTCTTTACAAGATATATTTCAGTCCCCTCTATTTTTTCACGGTATAAACCGTTCGCTTTCAATATGACATCCACTACCTGCGTCCTATCCGCGTCTTTCAGATAAACGCTTACCGGGTAACTGTTGAGTTCGGTACTGGCAATCAAATTAATCCCTGTTTCCTGAGTCAAAGTTTGAAGAACGCTTTTTAATTCCGCACGATAAAAATTAAGCGTAATTTCTTCTGCTCCAAAAGAGAAAATCGCAGGGATAAAAACATAAACAAAAAAGGTGCTCATTGCCAATACTGTAAAAAGATGTTTTTTCATTTTTTCATATCTCCTGTTTGGAGTTATTCTCATGCCTCTCTTCCTCATTGTGCTTCAATTTTACCTGTGTTTTTAACGTCGCCAGACTTTTTCGCAGGCAGTTCATTTTCAGCCTTATCAGACGGTTTGCTTTCTTCAAACTCATCCTCTGATTTCACTTCCTGACCAGCCATACTAACAGTAAAGAAAGTATTATCACATTGTAACAGGACATTGTCATCAATAATCCTGCGAATTCGACAATTTTCTATAAAATCGCCTTCTGCCTTCACCTCACCATTTATTATGGCAAATGATTTCTTACTGCCGTGCAAAATGCCCGAAACAATAAATTCCTGCGCTTTTGCCTCTTCCACCGGCTCACTATCAGAAACAGAGACTATCCTGGGCGTTATCAATGGAACAAACGGGTCTCTCCTGACTCTGGAATATCCGGTCTTGCGCGCTTCGAGACCGGATATGTCATTCAAGGATTTCTTCAACGCTGTTATGTTGCCCTCAATCTTCTCTACGTCAAGTTCTCCCGATATCAGAAACCCCGAAAACATCAGTATTAAAATCGCGGTATAATCAAATCTCAGTTTTTTTCTTTCCATCTACGGCTTCCTTTTTTATCCCCAGGAAAGTCAAATCGTATCTTGCGCCCTCATCGGCATCCTTGTCCCGGATAATAGTAATATCTTCCAGAACAAGAAACCTCTGGCTGCGTTCTATGGAATCTATCATGCTAAGGACATCTGGAAAACCGCCGGTGAGCAATACTTTCCAGGTGTAATAAAGTTTATCCTTGCTGGAACTCTTGCTTCCCGAACGGCGCTCAACTGTTGATACCTGAATCAGGTCGAGGTTTGCCTTTTTTGCCATCGTGTAAATATAGTTGTAAAAGGTAAGACCTGCATCAATACCCTGTCCGTCAGTCCATGTAAAATTTTCTGTTTTTTTATTTGCCTCTTTTATCACATTATCCAGTGAATTGATAAACTCCGGGGTGGCGGTTATCATCATATAGTCGTATTCAACCCTTGCCTTCTCATCCTTGCATTTGGCTATCGTCTTGTTCTGCGGAACAATGAGGAAGTTGTGAACAAGCTGCGACACCACGATATATGAGAGAAGCATCCATATCATATACTTCTTTATGAGATTTACAAGCATTAATCGACCTCCGCACCCTTCAATTCGCACTCTATATTAAAGGCCCTGACATCCGTAACGCCTTTCATTTCCTTCCTGACATCTTTCAGAGAAACCCCGTTGAAAAGCGGGCCTCTGTTCATATTCCTTACAAATCTGTCTATTGCCTCTCTCTCGTTGACCATGCCGGGAAAAACGTAACCCCTTATC
>JAKJFI010000134.1 GCA_022704985.1 Candidatus Omnitrophota bacterium
CCCCGCCATGTTCGGACCGGTGATAATCAGGAAATGGTTCTCATTGTTATCCAGCATTGTGTCGTTCGGAATAAAAAACTCGTCTGTCATCTTTTCCACGACGGGATGCCTGCCATTAACAATCTTTATCTCGAACCCTTCGTCCACCACAGGTCTTACATAACCATTCTCCTGCGCGGCTATCGCCAGAGAACAAAGAACATCAAGGGCAGCTATGGAGGAAGCGATTGAGTATATCTGTCCCGAATATCTTAAAATCTCCGTCTTTATCAACTCAATAATCCTGCTTTCTATAGCCAGAATTTTTTCCTCGGCCGTAAGTATCCTGTCTTCGAAATCCTTCAACTGCGGGGTGATAAACCGCTCGGCGTTTACCAGCGTCTGTTTCCTGATATAATCCGCCGGAACAAGGGGAAGATTTGTTTTTGTCACCTCTATGTAATACCCGAAGACACTGTTATATCCTATCTTCAGGGAGTTAATCCCTGTCCTCTTGATTTCTTCCTTCTGCAGGTTTCTCAACCATTCCTTCACGTTATCCCTAATATCCCTCAACCCGTCCAGTTCCCTGTCATAACCGGCCTTTACGAACTTTCCTTCATAGCCGGTAACAGGAACATCCGATTCAACCGTTTTTAACAGGAATTCCCGAAGTTCAGGTATATCGGCAACGCCTCTGAAAAAAGGATTATCGTTTCCCTGCTTCTCCAGGATACCGGCTAACTTCGGTATTTTCACAAGAAGGTTATTTATAGCAAGTATCTCCTTTACGCCGCTTCCGTAACCGCAGCTTATCCTGGACAAAGCCTTCTCTACATCAGTGATACCCTGGAGCACTCCAAGAATCTCAGAACGCATATCAGGCTTTCCTATAAGGAATTCGACCGCATCCTGTCGCTTCCTTATTTCCCCCGTATCGCGCAGGGGATGATAGACCCAGTATTTCAGCATCCGCTTCCCCATATGGGTAACCGTGGAGTCAAGCACAGAAACGATACGGGGCATCTCAAGCCCGTGGGTTGCCGACGGAGAAATGTAGAGGAAGTCCGACTCGGTATAAAGAGAAAGCTTCGTTATGTGGCTTAAAGGTTTTTTATTCAGTTTTTTAAGGTATTCGAGAAGAGCGCCTGCGCTTCTTACCGCCTGGGGCAAATCCTCTATGCCGAAACCGAAAAGGCTGTTTGTTTTGAAATGGTCGCAAAGAGATTTTTTCGCGATATCCTTATTGAATGTCCAGTCTTCGCACTCGCTTAAAGTTATCCTTTTTGATTTCAGCAGAGGATGCTCAAACAATTCGGCAACGAGTTCTTTCTTTCCTGAAGGAAAGATACACTCATGCACCGCAAGTCTCGATATCAACTCGACAACCTTTTCAACGCCGGCAAAAGAGTTGGCATATATCGTACCGCCCTCCGAATAATCTATGAACGCCACCCCTGCATCTTCCCTGTCCGGGTATATCGCAACCATATATCTTGAATCCGGGGTATTCTCGTCAATGAACGTACCTGAAGTCACAAGGCGCACAACATCTCTCTTGACAATCCCTTTCGCCTTTGCCGGATCCTAGCAACCTTGTATCCCGCCTTGATCAACTTCGCAATATAGGAATCGGCGGAATGGTACGGGATACCGCACATGGGGGCTTTTCCCGCACTGCCTGCGCTTCTTCCCGTGAGGACAAGGTCAAGTATCTTTGAGGCGGTTTTTGCGTCGTCATAGAACATCTCATAGAAATCCCCAAGACGGAAGAAAAGAATATAGCCCGGATGGGCTTTTTTTATCTCGTTGTACTGTTTTAGCATGGGTGTGAGTTTTTCCATGGCTTATAATTATACCACACATGCTTAATTTAGACAGTCGGCTGATTTACGCCGGTGTGGACAAAAAAACAGGCTGGTGAACTAAAATTATCAGAATTTTTTGTATCGGAATTCTGTATCATGGCAAAAAATGAACCTACCTGAGGAGATTCCATTCAGTATCAATATTTTTTATCAGGCCACGGAATCCTCATTACCTTCCCTTTTTCTTCGCTTTCCATGGCTTTTGCGAGCACCGCTACTCCGGCGCGGCCGTCACGAGCTGTGGGATATATCCGTTCACCGGAAAAATGCGCCTTCACAAGAGCGTCTCGCATATCCATGTCGCCCACATGCCCAGCTCCCGTTGCCCTGACCTTTGTTTTTTCCGGTTTTTTCTCGGACGAGCGGAAAATCTCTATGTAATTTTCAACACCTATGACGAGATGCGCATGTCCCCTTGTCCCCTGTAACATGAATCTCCATGCGTTATCCGGAGCGAAGAAAATTTCTGCCACGCTCATACGGATTCCATTGGCAAACTCAACAAGCATCATGGTGTTGTCGTTGACATCTATGCCGGCGTCAAAAACGCAGGCAATCTGGGTAGGCAGCGCATCTTTCGCCTTTAAATCCCTGTTGCCAGCAACAGCGCCGTTTCGAAAATGGTAGTCGCAGGTATTTGCTTCGGGACATCTTGTACAGACTCGCCCCCTGCAGTCATCCCTGCCGCCGAACAAAGCCCTGCCGCCTCCGGCATATACGCTGACCGGATCGGAACC
>JAKJFI010000135.1 GCA_022704985.1 Candidatus Omnitrophota bacterium
CCGCAAGATAAAAAACAGCAATTGCCGGAAATACCTTGTTGCGCTCCTCTTTTTTGTAAAGGTGGACATCCGGTATGAACTTAACCGCGTAGGCGCCGAGAAGAAACAAAATAGGCAGTATTGAATACGCAACAAGGCAAACCGCGAATACCTGCAACGCCTTTATTGGGTCGGGTATGAAATTCGTGCAAACGAACGCAAAAAAGAAGGCGGACAGGACGACGGGGCTGGACATGTCCGCCACGCTCCTTGAAAATATCCCGTACCCTTTTGAGATTTTAATATTTTCAGCCATGATTATTCCTTTACTTCTCCTGTAAACACCTGAACCGATACCGGCTGTATGCCGCCGATAACCGGGTCATAGACATTGGTAAAATAGTCCTGTATAAACGCGCCTGCGGATATCTCAAAACTTGTCCCATCCTCGAATCCCGCGAGAATCCTGAACGTCTGTTCCCCCTCGTTGCGGTTGCCTATCCTCTTGAGAAGGTCTATCAGAGAAATCTCGTTGCCTGTCCCTGTCATGGAAAGGAAGTACCTGTAAGACACCGCATTGTCCCTGATGTAATCCCTGACAGCCGTGTAATTAAGTCCCTTATGCGTATCTTCGTCTCTCCATACCTGTACGCCGGTATCCGTTACGATGGACTTCAGGTATACTCCTATCAGGTTGGGGCTGTTGAGAAGGTTCATGTTTGCAAAAGATATAAGTACGTTCTCATCCAGCGGCACCCTCATGGAATAATCGCCCATGGGATACCCGAGCATATTTTCCACCTGAAGAACCTGGCTGTCCCCTCCGAATGCGGGCGCAAGGTCATTGTAGGTATCTATAAGACGGAAGCCGTTGTTTTTTATGATATGGTCAACAAACTGGATGTCTGTCACTGCATCCACTGCCGTCTGCAGGCCGTAATCGCCTCCTTCGGTATTTATAAACATGTTGGCGTCACAATTCTCCACAAAGTCAATGTGCGTGAGGTCCACGGGTTCACCCCGGATTTCCGCCCCTTCCGGGTCAATGCCGGTACAGACAATGCCGCCCTCCGCCTTCAGCGAAGGCGAGTAGGAAGCGACGTCCGCGGAATTATCCTCCATCAGCGTCGTGTGGGCAGTAACAAAGACATCCAGGCCGACAGGATATACAAGAGGTTCTCCGGCATCCGCTATGACAAAATACATATTACTATCAACACAGCCGTTTCCGGGCAACTCCACAATCCCTGTATTATAATCTTTATGATACAAGTTAAAGGTTGCATCGGGATAACCCGAGGCTGTAGCCGTTATGGTCTCTCCTGCAAGAAGAGTCCAGTTATTATTCGTCAGCCAAGCCGTCAGTATGGTATTTGCAGGGTCGACCGCCATGTAAACAGTTGCATCCTGAAGGAGATTAAAGGAAAGGAAATCCTCGTCTTCGATTGTCCAGCCGCTGTCTTCATTCCATGTTCTTATGATGTCCAGCCCCTCCATCTCTGCAGGGAAACTGCTCAACCTGTAACTGGGAACGCTATACCTCGCATTTATGCGGTTGGTCCCCTCGAGTGTGCGCACATCATAAGTCCTTTCGCTCGCGGCAACTATATCCTGTATATTGGAACGTTCGGATATCATGTCCACCGTGACCACAAAATCCATATTTTCCCAGTTCCAAGGCTCAATCAACATAGCCGCAAGTTGGCTAAAACCGCCATTGCCCGGACCGCCGAGCCTTTCCCCTCCCACATAGGTGGATTCGTAAATCTGCTGGCTCAGGTATGCCTGGAACTGCTCCTTGGGCAGGAAAATCCGCTTAACAATATCGGGAAGAGGTATCATCCCGTAGTAGGTATCCACCATCTCCTGAGCGCCCTCTTTCATCTGCCTCTGATACTCGCCGCCTGCGGTTATATAGAAGTCCACCGTGACAGCATTTCCGATAATCCCTGCCATGCCGCCGCCTTCAAGCCCTTCCATAACTTCATATACAAGAAATTTGTTTTCCGGATGTTCAGGGTCGTTTATAAAATCCCAGGTTTCCTGCGTCCAGTTCATGCCGCGCGGGTGAAACGCAACGGAGAGCCGCGCAACATCCTCTTCCGGGTTATCCGGCTCAACAACAAAAACAAAGCCGTCTTCCCCGTAGCAGTTATACCATAAAAAATAACCGAACTGCCATATCTCTCCCGGAGTGAAGTAATCCAGCAAGGAAACATCATAATACTCCCCATCCAGCCCTTCTTCGTATACGTGAAGGGTGCCTTCGGGCAGAACAGGCCAGACGACCGCGGAACTTCCGCCGCCTCCGCCGCAGGCAACGCCCAGCGCAAGCAAAACCCCCGTCAAAAGAACCGCGCATATCTTCTTCGCTACCGCAGAATCTTTAACCGTTTTTTGAATAGACATTCTTTATTCCCTCCTAAAATCCCCTTTAGTCCCCCTTTACAAAAGGGGGAAACATTCAGAAATTCCCCTTTTTGAAAAACGGAAGGGAGATTTATTGTTCTCTCCATTGCTTGCTATAACTTTTCATTGTACTTTTTTTTTGCAAGAATCACAAATTTATTTTTCACCCTGTTGCTGGTATAATAGAAAGA
>JAKJFI010000015.1 GCA_022704985.1 Candidatus Omnitrophota bacterium
CCACAGGTTCCTGAAAGTTCTCTTTTTGTTTCTGCGGTCCCTGTAAGCATAGGTTAGTCCCTTTTCCGTGAATTCCTTTGCCCTTTTGAAGAGCTTGGACCGTCCCTGCCGGTATCCCTTAGCTCTTTTAAGAACCTTATTGTGTCTCTGCTTTCGCGCGGGCGCATTCTGTGTTCTCGGCATCTCTATACTCCTTTACCCCGAACCCTCGTATGTTATTCTTATGAGGGGTCCTGATTTTGTTTCCTATTTGTACGGCAGCAACTTCTTTATTCTCTTGCTGTCCCCTTTGCTTTTTAAGACGGCGACCGTCTTGATACGTCTTTTCCTTTTTGAACTCTTGCCGGAAAGCAGATGTGCGCCTCCGGCTCCGTAATGCATTACCTTTCCTGTCGCGGTAACCTTAAATCTTTTCGCTATGGCTTTCTTTGTTTTTAACTTGGGCATTGTTCAGTCCTTTTCATAATGGTATAAAGGTCACGCTCAACCGCGGGCCTTCCATTTTGGGAGGCCTTTCAATCTTGCCTATGGCCGCCAGTTCTTTTGTAAGTCTTTCAAGTAACTGATATCCCCTTTCCTTGTGCAGTATCTCGCGACCCTTGTAGAAAATGGTTACTTTTACCCGGTGTCCGTCCTTCAGGAAATCTTCAACATGCTGTTTCTTGAACTTATAGTCATGCTCGCTGGTTTCCGGGGTGAAACGAATCTCTTTAATATGGGTCACCTTCTGTTTCTTCTTTACTTCCTTTTCCTTCTTCTTCTGCTCGTAAAGGAACTTCTTCAGGTCCATTATCCGGCAGACCGGCGGAGATGCGTTGGGCACTATCTCTACCAGGTCAAGATCCTGTTCCCTGGCTTTCAGCAGAGCGTCTTTTTTATCAACGACTCCATATTGTTGTCCGGCATCTCCTATCAAACGCACCTGCGGAGCCCTTATCTGGAAGTTAAATCTGTATCTGCTTCTGGTGTCCGGATACCTATTTCTTTGATAATAAATAAACGCTCCTTTACCCCGAATTCTCACATCCCAGGTTTTCTTGTGAGGGATTCAAGATTTCGTTGTTCTGTCCTTTAATCTGCCAGTTTATAACACACGAACCTTTAGAATGATACAATAAAAAATTAGTTGTGTCCAATCTCTTTCAACATCTTGATGAGGTCTGCAATCTTGAAACTGCCGGTCATCCCTTCTTTGTGCTTCCTCATTGAAACTTCCTGGTTTTCCATCTCCCTGTCTCCAACTATGAGCATGTAAGGCACCTTCTCCTGCTCGGCATCCCGTATCTTCCTGTTAATCTTTTCGTTGCGGCAGTCCACCTGAACCCGGAAGTTCTGTTCCAGCATCTTTTTCACCTGACCCGCATAATCTGCATGTCTGTTGCTTATCGGCATGATTCGCAATTGTTCGGGAGCGAGCCAGAACGGGAAGTTTCCTTTGTAGTGTTCAATCAGCACGCCTATGAACCTTTCAAGAGAACCGAAAATCGCCCGGTGTATCATGATAGGAACCCGGGATTCTCCTTCCTGTCCGGTGTATTTCACGTCAAACCTTTCCGGTATGTTGAAATCCACCTGTATCGTCGAACACTGCCACTCCCTGTTCAGGCAGTCCTTCACTTTTATGTCTATCTTCGGCCCGTAGAATACGCCTTCTCCGGGGTCGACTTCATACGGTATCTGCTTATTCTTCAGCGCGTTCGCAAGAGCGGTTGTTGCCTTCTCCCAGTTCTCCGAGGTGCCAACGTATTTTTGCGGACGGGTGGACAGGAACACCTTGTAATCGGTAAACCCAAAACTGCCGAGGAAAAACCGGGTAAGGTCCAGCACCTTGCCCACTTCCTCCTCTGCTTGTTCCTCGGTACAGAAGATATGCGCATCGTCCTGAGTAAATCCCCTGACCCGCATGAGTCCGTGCAGCACGCCCTGTTTTTCATACCTGTAAACCGTGCCCAGCTCCGCCCATCTTATCGGCAGTTCCCTGTAAATTCTCAAACGGCTGTTATATATCAATATATGAAACGGGCAGTTCATCGGTTTTAACTGGAAAGTCTTTTTCTCCATCTCCATCGGAGCGTACATGTTCTCTTTGTAAAAACCGGTATGCCCGGATTTATGCCACAGCGCAATGTCGGCGATGTGGGGAGTGTAAACAAGTTCGTACCCGTTTTTCAGGTGTATTTCCTTCCAGAAATCCTCGATAAGCTTTCTTACTATCGCTCCCTTCGGGTGCCAGTAGATGAGACCTGAGCCGTATTCGGGGTATATGCTGAACAGGTCCAGCTGCGCCCCCAGCGTCCTGTGGTCGCGTTCCTTTGCCTCCTCCAGAAACTTCAGGTGCTCCGCAAGCTCGTTTTTCGAGGGGAAGGAGATGCCGTAAATCCTTTGCATGCTTTCCCTGTCTTCGTCCCCTCTCCAATAAGAGGAAGCGGTGCTCAAAAGCTTGTAGTGCTTAACCTGTCCGGTGGATTCAAGATGCGGTCCCTCGCACAGGTCGATAAAATCGCCCTGTCTGTAAAAGGTGATGTCGCCGTCCTGTAAGTCTTCAAGGATTTCAAGCTTAAAAGGTTCTTCTTTCAGCTGTTCGCGCGCCTCGTCTTTTGTCTTGCAGAGCATTTCAATGGGAACATTGGACCGGATAATCTTCTCCATCTCCTTCTCAATCAGTTTGAGGTCTTCCGGGGTAAAGGGTTCCTGTTTGAAGAAGTCATAGTAGAAACCCTTCTCGATGGCGGGTCCTGTGCCCAGCTTTACGTCGGGGAAGAGTCTTTTGACCGCATTGGCGAGAATATGCGATGATGTGTGCCAGTATCTTATCTCTTCGTTCCTGTCCATTCTTCGGATTTCTCTCGCCTCCTCGTGATACTCATTACGGTTCTCATCCCTGCTCAACCCCTTCTTTGCCTTTTTTTGCAACCAGTCTTTCTCTGCTTTCACTGTATCTGCTGGCGGGGCGGACGGGATTGTGCTTGCTGAAAGGCGCTTCGCACGATCTCCGTTTGCGAACCGCGGCTACTTCAGTCGGTTCGACCCCAAGAGGTTCTCATCCCTGCTCAACCCCTTCTTTGTCTTTCTTTGCAACCAGTCTTTCTCTGCTTTCACTGTATCTGCTGGCGGGGCGGACGGGATTCGAACCCGCGACTTCCAGATCGACAGTCTGGCATTCTAGGCCGCTGAACTACCGCCCCATATCTCATGAAGCTGAATATTATACCCTCAATGTATTCCTGCGTCAAATACCATTTATTTTACCATTATTGAAAGGGGTTTAAAAAACGGCACGCCAAGAAGTATGGACTGCTCAAAAGTCAGGGGTTTCAACTGCAAGCCCAGCTGGGGAAGTCATGGCATTGAGATATGGGGCAGGGATTTCAATCTGGCTGGAAATCTGCCGGCAGGAGATGAAATGTTTCCCGGATATCAACATCCTTCGCCTGTGGCTTTCTTTTGACACGTATATCCGCTACCCGGAAGAAACGCCTGAAGAAGTCCGCTTCAACAATTTCTGAACTGCCCGGGCAGTAGCAAGTTGTACGTTACTGGTAGAAGCGAGAGATACGGAAGGGCGATGAGGCGAAATCCATCTTTACCGCACCGTCGTTCAGGTAGAACGTTTTTATATCCGGCGGCGGCAGTTTTGAGAATTTCTTGAGGTTCCGCGGCAGAATCAGGTAGCGGTATTCTGTTGTGTCCAGATTTTTCCTTGTTGCCGCGTTCGTCCGGACGTCCCAGATGCAGACAACGTCAAACTGCCTGTGCCGCAACTTTTCCGATATGCCTTCCCCGAGACAGGGGGCAATCAGTATGCAGGTCTCTCCATGGCTTATTGCGTAGGAGAGCATGTCCTTTTCTTCGCCGAGCAGTTCAACTGTCAGCCCGTTGATAACAGTTTTTCCGTTTTCCGGCAGGAACTTGAACATATCCGGAAAGACCCGGTAAAAATAGACATTGTCATAGGGAAAGCTGAATTCGTTATGAATGACAGGATACTCATATACCCGCTGAACTTTGGTTGTTTGCCGCAGGGTCTTGAGCGTTCCCGTATGGTTATAAGAAGAGGTTGTATAGAATAGCGCGGTTTCTTTTATCCGTTCCTCCTTCAGCAGGGGGGACAGGATTTCCTCTATCTCCGGTTTCCTGTAGTGGTCCGCGAGAAACGCGACGGACACGCTGTTTTCTCCGGCATAGAGCGCCGAAGGTTTGCTGAATGAAAGAAAGTATAACCTGTCCGGCCGCGGCTGGCGCAAGCGCGGGAGAGCAATCCCCGTCAGCAGAAAGAAACAGGAAACTGCGGATAGGAGGAGAGTTCTGTTTTTTTTGCGCGGAGCGTAAAACACGAGGAATGATATGCCGTAAAACGCCAGGAGCAGCCACAGGGACATATAAAACTTCAGGACGAAGGGCGAGAGTTGTGAGGAGACCGTGATACCATTGAGAAAGATAGACAGCAGATATCTCAACGGTATAAAGAAGAAGGGGAAAATCAGGGATATAAGCGAAGCGGTGAGAATCACTCCTGAAAAAGGCAGGAATACAAGGTTGTTCACCAGCCCTATGGGATAAAAAAGACCGAAATGATAAAGGAGTATGGGAAATACCGCAAGCTGCGCCGCGAAACAGCTCAGCAGGAGAATCTGCATGCCGTTCCTGTTTCGCAGGTTAAACCTCCTGAAAAACAGTAGGATGCCTGCCGTTGCGATGAAGGAGAGCTGGAACGACGCGTCAAAGAAGTTAAAAGGGTTTATCAGCAACATGAGGATAGCGGCGATAATTATGGAGTTGACACCGTCTATGTCGCGTTCCAGTATCTCCCCGGCGTTGAAGAACGAGAGCATCAGGACAGCTCTGACGACAGGGGTCTGGAAGCCTGTCAGTCCCGCGTAAAACCACATAAAGAGAAGCGAGAAAAAAGGGAAAAATTTTGGATGGCTGTTATTTATCCTCGCAAAAGGGAACAAGAGAATTTTCAGGAATAGGATTATGAAGACGAAGTGTGAGCCGGAAATAACCAGGATGTGGTATGTGCCGCTCCTTATCCCCGCTTCCCGCAGGAAGTCCGGAATGTTCTCCGCGCCCAGCGTTATAGTTTCAATTAGCGCCTTCTCATTGGGGAAATACGCAAAATACTTCTCGATTCTTCTCTTCAGAGTGCTTTTCGTTTCATGCAGGAGAAAAGAGAGAGAATAACGCCTGCAGGATATTGCCGTCAATGTTTCTGCTTTCCCTTCAAGGTGTACGCCGCGCCTTGCCATGAAACTGCGGTAGTCAAAAGCATAGGGATTCGCGGGGGAAGGGATTTTTTTAAGCGACAGCGAGCTCATTTTCAGGCGTGTTCCGGGGATAAATGCAGACTGCGGTCTTGCTTTTGTCTTGAGCAGTATCTTGCCGGAGGAAGGGCGATTTTTCCCGTCAGAGGTATATACGCTCCTTATTTTGACGATGTAGGAGGTTGCGAATGTGTACGGTCTTGCCGAGATTATCTCCCCTTCCGCTTCCGCGAAGGTTGCCTCCTTGCCGATATCCTCTACCTTTTCATCTGATATTTCTCCTGCGGGGGGAGAAGGAACGGGGGGAGAAGGAAACAGAGAAAAGGAGTGATGGGAAAGGGGGGCATTGGGGAAAGCAATCCTTTGAATATCGTTAGAGGGGATGCGCAGGTGCAGGTAAGAGGCAATAATTCCAGCGAGAAGAAAAACGGCAAAGAAAAGGGATTTCCTGTTTTTCAAGACACAGGCAAAAGAAGCGAGAAGTATAAAAGCGATTGCCGGCAAAGGGCATTTAATATAAAGGAGCGAGATACCGGCTGTCAGTCCTGCCAGTGAAAGGAGAAGCCTGTTTCTGTGAGCCATTAGCTACCGAGCCATTCTCCTCTGAATGTGAAAGCGATTTTTCCCTCCAGGTAAACAGCGCGCAGAGTTCTGTCAAAATCAACGCATAGTTTTTCGCCGGAGCGCGCCAGTACCGTGATAGGGGGCTCCATCTTTCCCAGAAGAAACCCCGCCACGCCTGCCGCAACGCTTCCGGTGCCGCAGGAAAGAGTTTCTCCCTCAACCCCTCTTTCGTACGTTCGTATCTTCAGGAAACGTCTGTTGACGACCTCTATCCAGTCAACGTTGGTTCCTTTCGGCTTGAAGAGCTTATGGTTCCGTACCGCAGGTCCGAATGTCCGGATGTCAACCTTCTCTATGTCATCGGTCAGGATAACCGTATGCGGAACGCCCGTATTGAGAAAATGTCCGGTTATGACAGCCCTGCCTACGGGGAGTTTCAGGTTAAGCCGCGGCTCTCCCGCAATGTTCAACTGGGCTCTTGCGGTACTGCCCGTAACCCGTCCTTCCAGTATGCCGGCCAGGGTTTCAACGTGAATTGTTTTCTTTCTCGCGATGCCGGTCTCCGCTGCAAAACGCAATATGCATCGCAACCCGTTGCCGCACATCTCGGCTTCACTGCCGTCGGGATTGAATATGCGCATCCTGAAATCGGCCTTTGATGACTTTTCAAGCAACAACAGCCCGTCGGCCCCTATTCCGAATTTTCTGTCGCACAGCCGGACTGCCGCCAGTTTTCTTTTTGCTATAACCGCCTTCCTGTTGTCTATGACAACGAAGTCATTTCCCGACCCTGTCAGCTTTGAGAATTTCATGGTTGTAAGAGTATATATTTTAGTGCAGAGGTTTGTCAAAACGCAAGTTTTACAGTAAGATTGATTGCGTGAAAGGCAAGACCGTTGTTCTGGATACGCAGACAAAGTGGGTTTACATAGGCAGGTACGAGAGAGATGACGACACTTATATCTTCCTTGAAGATGCCGACGCTTTTGACGTATCCGACACCTCTCTGAGCAAGGATGAATATATCAGGATGGTGAAAAGTGACGGTCTTGCGCCCAACAGGAAACGGGTTTCGGTGTTCAAGTCGATGGTTGCGGCGATTACCCTGCTTGATGACATCCTTGACAAATAAGCGGAAATTCTAAATGCGAACTATGGAGAACCTGATATATTGTTATGCAAAGTTTCTGGGTGTCCTGCTCTGCAAGTTCCTGTTTCACCTGGAGGTGCTGGGCAAGAAAAACCTTGAGGGCATCGGCGATTCCTGCATCATCGCGCCGAATCACCAGAGCTTTCTGGACCCTCCGATACTCGGGCTTGCGTTTCCCCGCAAATTGAAATATTTTGCAAAGACCGACATATTCAAGATACCTATCCTGTCGTTCCTGGTAAGACATCTCGGAGCAATCCCTATAGACAGGGACATCATGTCTTCAATGACCGTGCGTCAGGGCGTAAAGGTTCTCAAGGAGAAGAATTGGCTTGTTATTTTTCCTGAAGGGACGAGAAGCAGGAGCGACAAGATGTCGCCGCCCAAGCAGGGCATAGGTTTTCTTCATTACAAGAGCGGGGCTCCCATAGTTCCCGTCTGGCTGGAAGGAACGGGAAGGGCGCTTCCTGTCTATGCCCATTTCATAAGGCCTGTAAAAATAAAGGTAATCATCGGGCAGAAAATAGAAGCGGGAGGGAAGGATTACGCCGCCATTGCGCAGAAGGTTATCGAAGGCATACAGAAACTGCAACCAAAACGAAAACGATAAATCTTGACTCCTCGCTATCGGTGAGATGCAAGAACTTTTCTCAATGGAAGCGAGTTTGAAATAGTGCGGGACAAGGAGTTCGGGGTAAATGAAAAAATTGATTGTTGCCAGAAACACGGGATTCTGTTTTGGGGTCAGGAGAACCGTGCAGACGGCGGAAAAGCTCCTGGAAAAACACAAGCGGTTATACAGCATCGGGGACATAGTGCATAATCCTCTGGTGATGAACGCTCTGAAAGCGAAGGGGTTGAAGGTAGTTGACAGCGAGAGGGAGGTTAAGGGAGGGCCTTTCATAGTCAGGTCGCACGGCATAGGACCTGATACCATACGCCGTCTTAGGGGGAGAGGGGTGGAAATCCATGACGCAACCTGTCCTTCGGTCAAGAAAATACATTCTCTGATAAAAAGATTGGACAGGGAAAAATATTTAATTATAATAATAGGGAATCAGAACCATCCGGAGGTGGTAGCCCTGAAGGAATACGGAGGCAACGTTCGCGTTCTCCGTGAAAAAACCTCTTTTGATGTACATGCCAAGTGTCGGAAAGCGGCGGTGATAGGACAAACGACTCTTTCATTCAGGGACTATTTTCAAACTGCGTGCGGTATCGTGAACAGCGCGGATTTCAAGGCAACGGTGGTTTATAACACCATTTGCCGGGTGACTGGCGAACGCCAGGACGAATCAGAACGGATAAGCAGGACGGCGGATGTCGTTCTTGTTCTTGGGGGAAAGACAAGTTCTAATACCGCGAAGCTGTATCAGAACTGCAGGCGTTTCAACGACAGGGTAATGCACGTTGAAGAATTAGATGAACTGAACAGGGTCTCTTTCCTGAACAGTGATTCCGTGGGATTAATCTCCGGAACTTCAACTCCGGAGGATTTTATACAGGCAGTAAAAAAGTACATGAAAAAAAAAGGATATGGGGAGGTGCCGCATAATGAGCACACAGGATGTAGGAAAACTTCTTGAGGAAAAAATAGCTGGTTTCAAACCCGGGTCGCTGGTCAAAGGAAAGGTGGTGAGGGTCGTAGGAGAAGAGGTCATCGTTGACATTGACTACAAGTCTGAAGGCGTGGCTCCAAAGGAGGAGTTCAAGCGGGAGATAGACGAGATTATTCCCGGAGAAGAGGTGAACGTAATCGTGGAATCTCTTGACCCGGATGTACACGGGCTGATACCTCTTTCGAAAGAGAAGGCGGACGTTATCCTGAACTGGGAAAAAGTTGAAAAGTGTTACGAAGAGGACGGTGTGATAGAGGGATTTATCTTCAGAAGAGTTAAGGGTGGATTCAGGGTGGATATAGGCGTTATCGCTTTCCTTCCCGCCTCGCAGGCTGACCTGGCTCCGCTGGCAAACCCTGCGGCGCTTGTGGGCAAAAAGGCGCAGTTCAAGATAATCAGTCTTGATACGCAGAGGAGAAACATAGTAGTCTCAAGGCGAAAATTTCTTGAGGAAGAAAAAGAAGTAAACAGGAAGGAATCTCTTTCCGCTATGCAGAAGAACCAGCTGGTGACCGGCACCGTCAAGAATATCGTGGATTACGGAGCATTCATAGAGCTGGATTACGGGATTGTGGGGTTGTTGCATCTGAACGATATGAGCTGGGGCAAGATAAGTTACCCGTCTCAGATTGTGAGCCTGGGGCAGCAGATAGAGGTAGTGGTTCTGGACGTTGACATTGATAAAAAAACGGTTTCTTTCGGGCTCAAGCAGAAAACGCCCAACCCGTGGGAGAATATCGAGGAGAAATACCCTGTCGGTTCCACGGTGGAAGGCAAGGTTGTCAACATTACGGATTATGGAGCATTTATCAAGATAGAGGAAGGGGTTGAAGGATTACTGCATATCTCCGAGCTTTCATGGACAGGAAGGGTGAAACGCCCTTCGGAAATCGTGGCGATGGGCGATAGCGTTACGGTGCAGGTCATCGACATCAAGAGGGACGAGCAGAGAATTTCATTCAGCCTGCGGGAACTGGAGCCCAATCCGTGGCCGGAGATAGTTGAAAGATATCCGGTGGGAAGCGTTGTGAAAGGAAAGGTGTATAACATCACCGACTTCGGCGCCTTTGTGGAGATAGAGCCAGGCATAGACGGGCTGCTGCACATATCCAATATTGCCGATGACGTTATCAAGCATCCTTCGGAGGTATTGCGAAAAGGGCAGAAGATAGACGTGAAGGTGCTTGAAATAGACGCTGAGAACAAGAGGATTTCTCTCGGGATGAAACAACTTGCTGAATATGAGAAATCTCAAGGCGCGTCAGAGCTGGATGCCGAGGATGAAGGAGGGCAGGCAGATGAGGGTGTTGATAGCGAAGAACTATGAACGGGTGTCGAGAGAAGCGGCGCAGATTGTCTATGAACTGGTCAGGAGAAAACCCAACTGCGTGCTGGGATTAGCCACTGGAAGCACGCCCCTGGGACTCTACAAGGAAATGATAAGGATGCATAAGGAAGACGGGCTGGATTTTTCCAGCGTGAAGACCTTCAACTTGGACGAGTATTATGGGCTGTCGCCGGAGCACCCGCAGAGTTACAGGTGTTTCATGAATGAGAACCTCTTCAACGGCATAAACATAAAACTCGAAAACACAAAGGTTCCGGACGGGAGCGTTAAAATAGAGGAAGTGGAGCAGTGTTGCAGAAGATACGAGGAGCTTATCAAGCAGGCGGGCGGAATAGACCTGCAGGTCCTGGGCATAGGAGGCGACGGACACATCGCTTTCAACGAACCGGGGTCTTCGCTGGGGTCCCGCACACGCCTCGTGGCGCTGAGCGAGAAAACCATCGATGACAATTCCAGATTCTTTAACAGCTCGGCGGACGTCCCCAGGTTTGCGCTGTCAATGGGGGTGGGCACGATTCTTGAGGCGAAGGAGATTGTTTTTCTTGCAACCGGCGAAAAAAAGGCCGGGGTTGTCGCAAAAGCTCTTGAAGGGCCGGTTACAAGCATGATTACAGCCTCTGCCCTGCAACTCCATCCGAGGGTTACCGCCATACTGGATGAAGACGCGTCCGATTCTCTGGAAAGGGTTGCGTTTTACAGGTTTGTCGCAGACGCGGAAAAGCAGGCAGGCGCCAGACTTTTTTAAAAAGAATAAGCCCGAAGCGCCGCTAAACTTGCAGGCTAAATATCAAGTGCGGGCAGATATAAAAAGCGCGGTGGTGACGGCATGCCTGTTTGTGGTGTAGAAATTAAAAGTCAGCTCCGGGGGATTTATTTTTCCCTTGAGTGCCACAGCGGGTTTGCCCCGACGCCAGAGAATCTCTATGTCTTTGAAATGGAATTCCTTCTGCATTGGTTCCGGGAGCGCCTTCCATACAGCCTCTTTGAAAGAAAATGATATGCACATCAAGCAGAAAGATTCATCGCTCTCCGGCATATGCGAAAGCTCCCTTTCGGTAAAAATTCTGCGGGTAAAGCGAAAGCTGTATTGTTCCATCACCTGCCTGAACCGTTGCAGGTCAACGATGTCTATCCCGGTATATATCTCCAATAGTCTATCTCCCTTGCAATTTTAGACATTCTATTGTAAATTGTATAGGTCTTTTTGGCAATAATCGATTGCGCAGGAAAACAGGATGGAAGAAAAGAAAATAGGTTTTGTAGGGGATGAGACGAGCGTGGAGTTTTTCAAGGCCTTCGGCGCGGATATTTTCAGCGCGCACAGCGTTGATGAGGCTGAAAAGGTTATCGGGGAACTGCAACTGTCGGAGTATGCGATGGTCTTTATTACTGAAGAGGTTTTTGACAGGCAACGATTCCATAAGTGCCTGGCGGCAAAGAAACTGATGGTGATTCCCAGTCTATTATCAGCGAAGGGAAAGGGATACTATCTGGTAGAAGAATTAATCAGAAAGGCAACCGGGATGAAGGAGTAATGCAATGGAAAGAGGCAGAATCATAAAGGTGAGCGGTCCTCTGGTGCAGGCGGAGGGTATGAAGTCATCCAACATGTATGACGTTGTGCGTGTCGGGGAAGAAGAACTGGTGGGTGAAATTATCCGCATGGAAGGAGACGTGGTTTCGATACAGGTATATGAGGAAACCGAAGGGTTAAAGGTCGGCGACCCTGTTGCGGATACCGGAGAACCTCTCGTCGTGGAACTGGGGCCCGGAATGCTTTCCAACATATTTGACGGAATACAGAGACCTCTTTCCCGGCTGGAGGAGAAGGGAGATTTTATTTTCAGAGGCATACAAATGCCGCCCCTCGACAGGGAAAAGAAGTGGAAGTTCAAACCGGTTGTCGGGAAAGGGGAGAGCGTTGAAGAGGGCGATATCATAGGAGAGGTGCAGGAGACGCCGATTCTCCTTCATAAGATAATGGTCCCTCCCGGCTTGAGGGGAGAGATAACGGAGATAAAAGAAGGCGATTTTACCGTAGAGGAAGAGATTGGAAAGATAATGACCGACAGCGGAGAAGAAAGAGCCCTGTATCTCATGCA
>JAKJFI010000136.1 GCA_022704985.1 Candidatus Omnitrophota bacterium
GTTGCCAACCATATCTTTTCCTTCCATCAGCCCGGACGCAACCTTAAGAAGAGAAACGGCATCCAGGTCAAAAACCGGTTTTGCCTGCGGATGGTCGCCCAGCACTGTATGGTCTCCCGTAAGAACAAGAACATTCCTTATCCCGAGTACAGCGGCGCTCAAAAGGTCTGACTGAAGCGCAAGGCGGTTCCTGTCGCGGCAGGTCATCTGAAAAACCGGCTCCAGTCCCTTTTCTATCAACAACCTGCATGTCGCAAGGGAACCGAGCCTCATGACGGAACTCTGTATATCAGTAACGTTGAACGCATCCGCCTTGCCGCGCAGATGCTCCGCTTCCTCAATGTGAGGCGTTATATTGGTACCCTTGGGAGGTCCTATCTCGCTTGTTACGACAAACTTTCCGCTTTTGAGTTTTTCTTCAAGGTTCATTTCCAATTCCTTTGTGCAATAGTTGCACCGCTACTTTTTTATTATCAAATTGTAGTCTCTCACACTAACAGCGGACTTCTTAAGCGAATCCGTCCTGTCAATGCTCTTCAGCCGTTCATATATCAGCGCCCATCCGCAGTCCATCTCCGGGTTTACCTCGCACTTGCCGTCCTTTGTCCCGCCGCAGGGACCGTTCAGAAGACCCTTTGAACATGCGGTAAGCGGGCATATCCCGCCCGTCAGGTTGAGCCAGCACTGTCCGCATTGCTCGCAATCTGCATTCTGCGAAGTTACGCCCTGGAACCCATTTAGGTAATGCGTGTTACAACCCGGCAGTACTATTTTCCCTTCAAGTAGCTTTGATACGACCTGCACGCCGACACCGCAGGAAAAAATCAGTATTGTTCCCGTTTCCTGAATCTCCATTTCGAAGGCCTCAAGATATTTCTTCGCAAACTCCTGTCTGCACAGGTAGTCAATCCTTGCCACGCCCTTCACAAAATCTCTGCATTCCTTCAAAAGATTATCTATCTCCGCCTCCGGAAAGCTGACTTCCCTGCACCCGAAGCACTTGAAAACGAATGGATTCCGGTTCTTAAATATCTCCAGTATCTTTTGACGGTCCTTAACTTTTGTTATTAACATGTTTCTTCGCCTTTTTTATAAAACTCAACAGGTCTATTTTCGACGAGCATACATACTGACAACAGCCGCATTCTATGCAGTTTTTTACCCTGTATTCCGCCGCCTTTTCCCACTCTCCCCGTTTCCCGTGGTACGCGTAATAGTGGGGAAGCAGTTCCATGGGACAGACATCAACGCATCTGCCGCACCGGATACATTCGTTTTCTTCCGACGATTCAACGACAGGCTTCTCAAGGAGCAGGAGTCCCGTCGTTCCCTTTATGACCGTTGATTCAATATCTGTCTGGACTATCCCCATCATCGGTCCGCCCATCCTCAATTCACAGCCCTGTTTCAACATGTCTTCAAATTTCCCGTCGAAACAGTATTTGAGAATATCCGAAAACGGCGTGCCGATTTTAACAACATAGTTACCGGCTTTTATCGCACCCTTGCCCGCAACCGTGACAGCTCTTTCAACAAGGGGCATCCCCTCGTAAACCGCCCTGTATATCGAATGTAGTGTGGAAACGTTAAGAACCACAACGCCCACGTCAAAAGGCAGGCCGCCTTCAGGAATGTTCCTGTCAAGAAGTCTCCTTATAAGCATCTTTTCCGCTCCCTGCGGATACTTTGTTTTCGGAGAAACAATCTCAACTTCAGGATAGCTATCCTTCAAACTGCCTATGGATTCTACCGCTTCCTTCTTGTTATCCTCTATGGCAAAAATCACCCTTGCAGCGCACAGGAGTTTTTGCGCGACACGCGCACCCTTAAGTATCTCCCCGGCGCGTTCCTGCATCATACGGTTATCCGCGTTAAGATACGGCTCGCATTCGCACCCGTTGATTATAAGTGTATCGACAGGCTTGGGAGGACTCAACTTAACGGACGCGGGAAACATCGCTCCGCCCATCCCCACGAGGCCTTTATCTTTTAATATTTTGAGTATTTGCTCGCGGGAGAGTCCATCAGGATTTCCAGCCGGTTTCACCGAATGGTCAACAGTATCATTACCGTCATTCTCAATGATTATGGCAGGTTGCAATGTGCGGGAAACCGGATGCATTCTATCCTCGATACCTGTTACCTTCCCACTCACACCGGAGTGTACCGACGCAGAAACCAGCCCTGCGCTTTCCCCTATCTTCTGCCCGACTCTCACGCTGTCACCCGCCTTCACCACCGGTTTTGCGGGCAATCCCGCATGTTGCGATAGAAAAACAAATATTTTTTCAGGGGCAGGAAAAACCTGCAGTGGCATTTCTTCCGTCGTTTCCTTCATTTCCCGCGGGTGCACTCCACCGTAATATCCATCACTCCTTTCGTTCCGGTTCAACTTCTCCTGTTTTATCTTATCGTCAACCTTGAATATATTGTGCTTCCTCATCTCCACCGCGGAAGAAAGAAATCTTTCCTGTTTTTTCAACCTCTGGTAAATCTGCACCCAGGCGCACGGCAGTTCTTTGCTAACCTCGCACTTCCCGTCACCG
>JAKJFI010000016.1 GCA_022704985.1 Candidatus Omnitrophota bacterium
GAAAAGTATTTATCTTGTTCTTGACGTACATCACGTCATCCATAGCCTTCGACTTCTTGAGCGTCTTACTCATTACACCGCCATACTTCTCCACGGCATTCAGGGGATTCAGGTTCTCCCCTGACTGCTCTTTCTTCTTGCAGGAAGTCATGGACACACACGACAGTATAAAAAGCATAAGAATTATGGCTCTCATTTTTGTTCACCCCCTGTCTATTATTTTACTTCACTCCGGTGTTTTCTTCAATCCTGAATATAGCATTGCCTCTCAAGCCAGTTTTGCCTGTAACATTTCTCTACCACGGCTATCGGACTTCTTTAAAGACGTTGCAAGCGTCTCTTTTTCTAACTCTCATACGCCATACCCGAGATATCAATTATCAAGTATCGCTTAATGACATCCAACGCATCGTCTGGCGGAACATCCTGAAGAGCAGATGCCGTGTCTTTATCCGCTTGTCCGGCTTGACTTTCCGGTAGAGGATAATAGCGGTCAGCTGACAAAGTATATTTAACGCAAAAATTATTGTATAGGAGTTTAAAGTCCAGCCACTCCATACAACGCTGAAGGCTGAAAACCTGTTGAGTATATAGCCCGCTATCAGAGAAGAGAGACCTCCTATGAATCCTATCCATGCATAGTACAGGGATGTATAGTATACGACCCCATCCTGGGGCAGAATACCTGAATAGAGAACCCTGCTTTCCCCCACAGCCCTTCCATTAATCGTCCCTCCCGAAAAAAAATAAAGCATCGCTACAAAAACAGCGGCTGCAGGATTTCCAAGAGAAAGAAGCAGCCACCCGACCGCCACGAATGAATATATGGAAAGGTTCAGTATTACAACCGGTCTGCCGCCGTATCTGTCTGCCATCCACCCCCAGAAAAACGAGAAAATCAATGACCCTATAATAGTCGCATTGTCAAGCAGGACGACGTTTCCCGGTACTATCCCGAGATTCTCCTTCACAAAAAGCGGGGTGAAAACCATGAGCGTGGCTCCGAACAACGCAGCTCCAATGGCCGCAAGAAAATACAGGAAATTCCTGTCTTTCAACGGTTCCCATATATCTTCGGACGGAAGGATGTTCTGTCTCTTTTTCTTTTGCAGCTCACCACCCGGGACAAAGCTCATCAGATAAACGCTTATTATGCCTATAATACATCCGCTTCCTATAAGTAACATATACTTTTCTATACCGCCCGTCCTTCCGATAATTTTTCCCGCGCAGAAAACAGTGAGCAGATTGGCAATGCCGCAGGAAACGGTAACCGTAGCGGAATACTTGCCGCGCATCCGGTCGGGGATGCATTCTTTCCCCCACGCATAGAACGCCGCTTCTCCAATGGCGCGCAGAACCGCAAAGACAGCTATTACGGCTATCAGGAAGTGAACTGCGTGTCTTTCTCCATAACGGCTTATTATCCACGGAAGCAGCATCAGCAGAGCTATAACCAGTTTCCGGGTTCCGAAACACAACAGATATACGCGCTTATTGCCGAAACGCTCCAGCAATCCGCTGACAAAAGGCGCCATGAGTCCGCAGAAAGGCAGAAGAGCTATCAAAAAACCTATGATATGCTTGGGAAGTCCAAGTTCCGTAAGAAAGAGCAGAAAGATGGAACCGAAGCACGTAAGAAGACCGAATACATTACTAAGAGCCTGCGAAGCGGCAAACCACGGCAACCTTCGCATTTTCTCTTCATCGCTCAATGTTTCGCCGGTTGAAATTTCTTTTTGTTCATCCATTTTTGAAAAGCGAATACACGGTTGAAAACATTTGATGATATGTTATACGCAATTGGAAATTTGTCAATAAAACCTATTGATAAAAAGAAAATATACCGTTATAATATATATAATGACGGCTTTTGAAGAAGAAAAGGAACGACGGTGAACGTGTACATTCTTTACAAGACAGAACTGGAAACGGAAGGAATTGACGCTTATCTGCCAAGTCCTCAGACCTCAGTCTCATGCAGGAGAAAGTGGGGACTTTGCTGGGAGCCGAATGAACCTGCGAGACATAACGACATTCATACTGGCCGGCGGCAAGGGTGAACGCCTTTATCCCCTGACAAAAGACCGTACGAAACCGGCGGTGCCGTTCGGCGGCATATACCGGATGATAGATTTTCCCTTGAGCAACGCAATAAACTCGGAATTGCGTAAAATCTATATCTTCGCACAATACAAATCACTTTCCCTGCAGAGGCATTTGAGGGAGGGCTGGAATATTTTCTCACGAGAACTGGGCGAATTTATCGACCTTGTACCCGCACAAAAAAGGATGGGAGAAGAATGGTACCAGGGGACAGCGGATTCGGTCTTTCAGAACATCAATATACTTGAGGATGAAAAACCTGAGCTAATTCTCATCCTTTCGGGCGACCAGGTATATAAGATGGATTACAGAAGGCTCATAAAATCCCATATAGAAAGAGACGCAGATTTGACGATAAGCGTGTTTGAAGTACCCATAGAAGAAGCAAACCGATTCGGAGTTATCGGAGTTGACGACGACAGAGTAACAGAATTCAAGGAGAAACCGTCTAATCCCTTGCCCGACCCCAGGAATTCAGGAGTATCCCTCATATCCATGGGCATATATGTTTTTAAACTGGACGTTTTGCTGAAAAAGGTGATGGAAGACGCAAAAAAGGTGGACAGTTCACATGATTTCGGCAAGGATATAATTCCATCAATGATAGGGAAGGAAAGGGTTTATGCATTCAGATTCATAGACGAGAACAAAAAAGAAACAAAATACTGGCGAGACATAGGAACGATAGACGCATACTGGGAAGCAAACATGGACCTTGTCAACATTGAACCTCTCTTGAATCTTTACGACAGGGGATGGCCAATAAGAACTTTTCAGGAGCAGTACCCTCCTGCCAAAACCGTCTTCTCCGGAGAAGACAGAAAAGCGTCAGTAACGGATTCCATGATTTCCGGAGGATGTATCATCAGCGGGGCAAAAGTCAACCACAGCGTGCTTTCTTCCAATGTCAGGGTTCACAGTTATGCGGAGATTACCGACAGTATTCTTTTTGACAACGTGAATATAGGAAGGCACTGCAAACTTAACAGGGTCATAATAGACAAAAACGTAAACGTTCCCCCTTATACGGAAATCGGCTATAACACCGAAATCGATAGAAAAAGATTCTATGTTTCGGACAAAGGGATAGTCGTTATACCGAAAAATTACAAATGGTGAGGTGTATATGTCAGAACTGCGAAAAGATCCTATTATAGGAAGATGGGTAGTTATAGCCACAGAAAGAAAATTCAGACCGTCCGAGTTCTCAAGTCCGGGCGAAATACAGAAGGAGGCTTTCTGTCCTTTCTGTCCAGGAAATGAAGACAAGACCCCGGCGGAGATATTCGCTATGAGACCGTCGTCGCCCGTGCCCAACAGCCCGGGATGGGAGACAAGAGTCGTTCCGAACAAATTCCCGGCGCTAAGGATAGAGGGCGATTTGAATCAAAAGGGCTTGGGAATGTTTGACATGATGAACGGAATCGGCGCTCATGAAGTTATAATTGAAACGCCTGCTCACAAGAAAGATAATGATGAGAACATAGACATTAAAGATTACGCATTAACTACGATGGTCAATATAATAGAAACTTATCAGATACGTACCATTGACTTGAAAAAGGACCCCAGATTCCGTTACATCCTTGTCTTCAAGAACTTCGGCAAAGAAGCTGGCGCCTCGCTTTCACACCCGCATTCACAAATCATAGCCACGCCCGTCGTTCCCAAGAGGGTCAAGGAAGAACTGACGGGAGCAAAATGGTATTACGAATACAAGGAGAGGTGCGTGTGGTGCGACATAATAAACCAGGAGATTGATAGCGGAAAAAGAGTAGTGGAGCAGAATGACGCCTTTCTTGCAATAGCGCCGTTTGCATCCAGGTTTCCCTTTGAACTCTCAATTCTGCCGTTCAGGCACTCACCCGACTTTGATGAAATAACGCATAGAGAAAGAGAACTCCTTGCTGAACTGATGCTGACGGTATTCAGGAAGATGTCAAAAGGACTGAACAACCCGTCCTACAATCTCATGCTTCACACAGCGCCCTGCAGGTATCCCCACCCTGGTTACTGGCAAACTATAGAGAAAGACTACCACTGGCACATAGAAATAATACCGCGCCTTGTTAAACAGGGCGGTTTTGAATGGGGTACCGGATTTTATATTAATCCTACACCTCCGGAAGAAGTGACCGATTTTATGAAATCTCTTAATGTGTAAACGCCGAAAACACAATCAGAACTTCTCACAATGAAAGTTTAGCATGCGAGAGTTCGAAGCAGAGGAGGAACCATGGAGAAGAAAAACATATGCCTCGCCGCCGCCGAAGCTGTACCATTTGTCAAGGTCGGGGGAATGGCCGATGTTGTGGGGTCGCTATATAAATACCTCAAAAACAGACAGAATATATCGCTGTTCATCCCTCTTTACAAGAAGATACGGGCAACGCATAAAACGCGCGAGCTGGCACGCCTGAATGTGGATTTCTTCGAAGCAAGACAGGAACAAGGCGTGCTTGCGGAGAGTCCCGATTATCCAGGTGTATATTTCATTGGAAGCGATAAATATTTCGAAAGAGACGAGCTATACGGGCCCGGAGGCAAAGATTATCCCGACAGCGCTGAAAGATTCTCATTCTTTGCGAAAGGCGTCCTTGAGGCCGCAAAATTGCTTGAAATACGGGCGGACATATTCCACTGCCATGACTGGCACACCGCACTCCTTCCGCTATACCTTAAAACCAGCTACATGAACTCTTTTCCTGAAGCGCGCACCCTTTTCACGATTCACAATCTCGCCTATCAGGGTGTCTTTGACAGGGACAAGTTTCACATACTCGGACTGCCGTGGAACTATTTCAACATGGACGAACTCGAATTCTACGGCAACGTAAATTTCATGAAAGCAGGCATAATACACTCGAATCTTATAAACACAGTCAGCCCCAGGTATGCTAAGGAAATTCTGACTCCTGAATTCGGGCATAATCTCGATGGACTCCTGGGCAAGTACGAAGAACGGTTGACCGGCATAATAAACGGCATAGACTACCAGATATGGAACCCTTCTTTTGACAGTTTCATAGAAAAAAAATACAGAACTTATCGGACAAAATCGGAAAACAAGGTTTACCTGCAGAAAAAACTGGGACTGACCACCGACGGGAGCCTGCCCGTTTTCGGAATGGTCGCCCGCCTAGCCGAACAGAAAGGGCTCGACGAGCTTGCCGATATAATGCCACAGTTACTCTCATATCCCCTGCAGATTGTCATCCTGGGCGACGGAGAACAAAAGTATAGAGAGATACTGTCCGCGTGGCAAAAGAAACTCCCGGACAAAATCTCCGTAACATTCGGGTTCAACGAAGAATTAGCTCACCAGATATACGCAGGAAGCGATTTCTTCCTGATGCCTTCGAAATTTGAACCGTGCGGACTCGGACAACTGATAAGTTTCAAGTACGGCGCAATACCCGTAGTAAGAAATGTCGGAGGGCTTGCCGATACAGTCAGAAATTATAATTTCACCACAGGAGAAGGGACGGGATTCGTATTTACTGGAGGAAGCAGGGAATTATTGAAAATCATAGAAGATGCTCTGAAACTCTTCAAGGATGAGGCAAAGATGGAGAAACTCGTCAATTCCGTTATGAAGCTTGATTTCTCCTGGAAAGCATCCGTCAATAGTTATCTTGAAACCTATGAGCGGCTTCAAGAAAAATAAAGGTTGCGAATTCAGCCCGATACTATGAATTAGAGATGATGTACATATCAATCCTCTGGCACCAGCCATATTACGTGAACCCTAAAACGGGCGTGATAGACACCCCTACGCTGATTTTCCGCACGCTGTTCAACTATTATCCCATGGCCATTCTTGCCGGAAACTCTCAGGGGATGAAAATAAATTTCAACCTGACGCCGGTTTTAATAAAACAGCTGCAAGGGATTGCATCAGGGCAATTCACCGACACCTTTCTCTCGCTTCTCATGGAAGACAACCAGCCTGCTCCAAAACAACTTTTGGCTTTTATCAGCGAACTCCCGGCGCAGATATTGAAAAAACACAGGATTATCAACGTTCTCAAAGAGAAAGTCGAGAAAAACTCATGCTCTGCACAGGACATCTTCGACCTGAAGATATACCTTCATCTCGCCTGCTTCCATCCCCTTATACTCAATGAGGAACTACAATATCTCCTTAGAAAAGGACGGCACTTCAACGAAAAAGACCGCGAACTGATTTACGCAAGGGAAAAAGAGATACTGACGGACGTGCTGAAACTTTACAGAGATATCCAGGAAAAGGGACAGGCGGAGATAAGCACAAGCCCTATGATGCATCCCATCATGCCTCTTCTTTTCAGCACGGATAACGCGAGAAAAACCAAGACCTCCCTTGAGATACCGGAAGGCATTTTTTCATACCCCGTGGATGCGGGGATACACCTGACAAAGGGAATAGAAACATATGAGAGGACTTTTGGCAGAAAGCCTGCGGGTATCTGGCCATCAGAGGGAAGCTTGAGCGCCGAAGTGCTCGAATTATTTGCCGAAAACGGCATACTCTGGACGGCAACTGATGAGTATCTCCTGGCAGAAACACTTTCCAGACCGTTATCCGCCAATGAGCATTACAGCATATGGAATTTCAGGGACAGGATTTCAATATTCTTCAGAGACCACCACATATCCGATCTAATCGGTTTCGGTTACCAGCATCTGCAAGAAACCGATGCCGCAACAAGATTTACGGAATACCTGCAGGCTATGTCTTCCGGCAACCAGGGACGCCTCGTGACGATTATCCTTGACGGAGAGAATCCGTGGGACTTCTACCCGGATTACGGAAAAACTTTCCTTTCATCCGTTTATGAAATCCTTTCAGGTGCGAGCAATATCAAGACAGTAACATTCACTGAAGCTCTCAATGCTGACATTAAACGCGACAGTATCATGACGATATCTCCGGGTAGCTGGATGGGCAATAATTTTGACAACTGGATAGGCAGGACTCCGGCAAACAAGGCCTGGGAAATATTGAACCGCGCCAGGAAGAAGGCAGAAGAAAGAAAGGGCGCATTGGATGAAAAGCGGTCTGCGGAACTGATTGAAACGATAATGCTTGCCGAATCCAGCGACTGGTTCTGGTGGTACAGCCTTCCCGCTGATAAAAAAACAAAGATTCGTTTTGACGCGTATTTCAGAAACATCATACGCAGGATGTACGAGCTGACGGGAAACGAGATACCCGAATTCCTGAACCTGCCCGTTGAAGAGTATGTTGACGAAACGGTTTTCCCTTACATCAAACCGTTTATAGACGGCAGAATAACCCACTTCTATGAATGGCACGAAGCGGTCAGGGTGGACCCCTTCAGCATATGGTCAACATTCAGACCGGTTGACATTCCAGTCACCAAGCTTTTCTACGGTTATGACGAAGACAATTTATACATAAGGCTGGATTACGCGAAAAAACCTGATTTTATAATCCAGATATCTTTTCGTAATTCAGTTAACAAAACATTCACCATACGGCCGTACCGGCAGGAAAATGAAGGGTTGACCGCAACAACGAATGAGATAGTCGAGATAGGCATCCCGAAGCAGGCAATACTTCCCGAAGGAGAAAAAAGCGTTTCGTTCTGCGTAAAAATCATTGAAAGCAACGACCAGGAGCTTGTGCTTCCCGGCGATGAATATTTCAAGATAACATTTTCGGAAAAGGAAGAGAATTGGATAGTGTGAACGGCAAATCGCCATATAACCGGGAGTTGCTGCATTTCAAACAATCAATATTCAGCCATCTTGACCTGTATCTTTTCAACGAAGGCACCCACCTTGAAATCTACAAGAAGTTAGGTGCGCACAAGCGAGTCGTTGACGGGGTCGAGGGATATAATTTTTCCGTATGGGCTCCGAATGCAAGAGCGGTTAGCGTGAATGGCAACTTCAATAACTGGGACGGCCGCATTCACCGCATGAGGTGCCTGGGAAATTCCGGCATATGGGAAATCTTCATTCCAGATGTAAGGGATTATGAACCGTACAAGTTCGAGATACATCCCGCAAGAGGCGGAACGCTTCTTAAATCCGATCCATACGGTTCTTTCTTTGAACTGCGTCCGGCTAACGCTTCTCTGACATACAATTCGCTTTACAAATGGAAGAAGCCCCGTTTGAATTCTGACGACATATACAGACAGCCCGCGGCGATATACGAGATGCACCTGGGCTCATGGAAGCGAAGAGCGGACGGCTTCTTTCTGAATTATCGCGAAATTGCAGCTCATCTAATACCATACCTTCTGGAAACCGGCTTCAACTGGGTGGAATTCATGCCACTGACAGAGCATCCGCTGGATGCTTCATGGGGCTATCAGACTACTGGTTTTTTCGCCCCGACAAACAGGCACGGTACACCGGACGACTTCCGCTTTCTCGTTGACCGGATGCACGAAAATGGAATAGGCGTAATACTCGACTGGACTCCGGCACATTTTCCAAAGGACGATTTCGGACTCTATCTCTTCGACGGAACGCATCTCTACGAACATGCCAACCCCCAGAAAAGGGATCATCCGGACTGGAAGAGCGCGATATTCAACTACGGCAGGTATGAGGTGCGAAATTTCCTTATAAATAGTGCTCTGCACTGGATTGAAAGCTACAACATAGACGCGCTGCGGATTGACGGCGTTGCATCCATGCTTTACCTTGACTATTCGAGGAAACCCGGAGAGTGGATGCCGAACATCCACGGAGGTAGGGAAAACATTGAGGCTGTCGATTTTCTCCAAAAACTCAACACGACGTTATACAACAAATTCTCGCATTCATTCACCGTTGCCGAGGAATCAACCTCATGGCCCATGGTCAGCCGCCCCGTTCACTTAGGCGGACTGGGTTTCGGATTCAAGTGGAACATGGGATGGATGCACGATACCCTTTCTTATTTCTCCAGAGACCCCGTTTACAGGAAACACCATCAGAATGCGCTCACATTCAGCCTTTACTACGCATTCTCGGAAAACTTCATATTGCCGCTTTCCCACGACGAAGTCGTGTACGGAAAGAAATCACTGCTTTCCAGGATGCCCGGAGATGACTGGCAGAAGTTCGCGAATCTGCGCCTGCTACTGACGTATATGTACTGCCACCCCGGCAAGAAACTCCTTTTCATGGGAGGGGAATTCGGACAACTAAACGAATGGAACTATGACCGCGAACTTGACTGGCATCTTCTCCAGCAGTCCCGGCATCAACAAACAAAGAGATTTGTTTCCGAACTTAACCGTATCTACAGGAGCGAATGTCCGCTTTTTGAGGTTGATACGGAGCACTCAGGTTTTGAATGGCTCGACTTTTCAGATTCCGAAAGCAGTATCATATCTTTAATGCGCCGCGGCAGGAATCCTGAAAACTTCGTCGTTGCCGTATTTAACTTTACTCCGGTGCCGCGTCATAACTACAGAATAGGGGTTCCACGCGGATGTGCGTACAAGGAAATTTTTAACAGCGACTCGGAGTTCTACGGCGGCGGCAACATAGGCAACATGGGCATAGTAAAATCCGAAGAGATTTCTTTTCACAACCGTCCATTTTCAATAACGCTCACCATTCCTCCGCTCGCCGGCATAATACTTAAACCTTCTTGTTGATGTTTTTGCTTTTGCCGGCATAAATGTTAAAATAGCAAATCAACGGAGAACGACAATGAACGGTAAAAACATGAAAAACACAGATGTGCTGGAGATGGCCAGGGAGAACGATGTAAAGTTCATACGCCTGTGGTTTACGGACATCACCGGACAGATGAAAGGACTCACCATCACCACAGAGGAACTGGAAGACGCTTTGGAAAACGGCATGGGGTTCGACGGTTCCTCAATAAAGGGATTTGCGCGCGTGGATGAATCCGACATGGTCGCCATGCCCGACACGTCCACATTTACAATACTTCCCTATCGCCCGAAAGAAAAAGCGGTCGCGGGGATGCTGTGCAATATACTTAATCCCAACAAAACGCCTTATGAAGGGGATTCAAGGTACATACTGAAGAAACAACTTGATAAGATAGCGAAGAAAGGATACACATTCTACGCGGGTCCGGAACTTGAATTTTTCATATTCAAGGACGAAAAGGGAACCCAGCTCCTGGACGAAGGCGGCTATTTTGACATAACCACAATGGATGCCGGCAACGAAGTGCGGAGGGACACTATACTGACGCTGGAAAAAATGGGTATAGATGTGGAATACGCTCACCACGAAGGCGCACCTTCCCAGCACGAGATAGACCTGCGGTACAAGGACGGGATGACCATGGCGGACACTGTAATGGTTTACCGTATGGTGGTCAAAGAGATAGCGCAGATAAAAGGAGTTTACGCAACGTTCATGCCCAAACCGATATACGGGGTAAACGGTTCGGGAATGCACACGCACCAGTCGATATTCAAGGGAGAGAAAAACCTGTTTTTTGACGCTGGAGACAAGTATCACCTGTCTGCGGAAGCAAAACATTACATCGCTGGCATTTTAAAGCATGCGCGGGAGATAACACTTGTATGCAACCAGTGGGTAAATTCCTATAAGCGTCTTGTTACCGGGTACGAGGCCCCGGTATATATCTGCTGGGCAAGACGCAACCGTAGTTCACTTGTCAGGGTTCCCATGTACCAGCCAGGCAAGGAGAAATCGACGCGGGTGGAGTTCCGCTCACCCGATCCCGCGTGCAACCCGTATCTTGCCTTCGCTTGCATGCTTGCCGCAGGCATGAAGGGAATAGAAAACAAGTATCCGCTAAGAGAACCGCTGGAAAGGGACGTGTACCATCTTACATCCGAAGAGATGAAAGAACTGGACGTTGAATATCTCCCTGGCAGTCTCGTGGAGGCAATAGAGGTTGCGGAAAAAAGCGCATTGCTGAAGGAGACTCTGGGCGAGCACATATTCTCCAACCTAATAGAGGCAAAAAAGATAGAATGGGACGAATACAGGAAACGGGTACATCCGTATGAACTGGATGCCTACCTGCCTATACTGTAAAAACTCATATCTTCAAAGGTGTTTTTCACTAACTCCTACTGCAACAAGACAACCTGCGGGCATTTAACGCAGGAACTGGCGGTCAAAGAAAGACTCGGAGAATTCAACGACGGTCGGACGACCGTGCGGGCATACAAAGGGCACCTCGCATTTCAGCAGTTCTTCCTTTATGTGCACCGCCTCTTCCGGTTTGATTTTCTCTCCCGCAAGAACCGAACCTTTGCATGCCCTCCTTGCAAGGGTCTCCGAATCACATCGTTCAATCCCCTTTTCTGAGAGAATACTCCTTACCGCCGCTTCAGAATCCTTTATTGCCTGAGGAAACCCGTGCAGAGCAATAGCGCCCCTGTCCCACCTCGTTGTCAGGAATCCGAGCTCCTCCATCTTTTCGTTTCCCTCTTCCCATACCGACATCTCCTCCGGACCGAGTTTTATGAGAAACGGCGTCAGCAGTCTTTGAATATCAATTATTCCCGTTTCAAACTGCCTTTTCAGAATCTCGTAATTAATCCTTTCGTGGGCGGCATGCTGGTCTATGGCAAGCAGGACATCCTGCGATTCAAAGAAAAGATACTTGTTCCTGTAACTCCCTATGTAAACCGCCCCGGCCAGTCGCACCTTTATCGACTCTTCGGATTTCCCGGATTCCTGCTCTCCGGTGGAGGATGCACCGGCAAATATATCCCCTGCCCTTTCCTTTTCGGAAACGAAAGGTTTCCCTCCCCGGATGACCAATGACTCGCCCCTTTCAAAATATATGCTCTCTCTTTTTACCGCCGATGCCG
>JAKJFI010000137.1 GCA_022704985.1 Candidatus Omnitrophota bacterium
GTGAAGGCAAAATCTGGAGCGTCTTATGTTGTTTTAAAGCCTGCGGTAAGAGGACATGGGATGGTCGCCGGAAGGACGATGCGTGCTTTTTTTGAGGTCTGCGGAATCGCTGATATTACCTGCAAGTGCCTTGGTTCAACGAACCCTTTAAATGTCATAAGCGCAACTGTAAAGGCATTGTCAAAACTGCATGATGCCGAAAAGAATGAGGATTTGGAAGTTGCAGAGATTGGTTTCTCATCGGATGCCGTTGAGGCGGATAATGTGGAGTAAAGGAGAAGAAAAATGAAGTTACATCAGATACAATCTCCGGCGGGCGCCACCCGAAACAGGAAAAGAGTGGGAAGGGGAGATGCTTCGGGACACGGAGGCACTTCAACCCGCGGGCATAAAGGGCACAAGGCCAGAAAAGGTTTTGCGCTTTCATATAATTTTGAAGGCGGACAGACGCCTCTTGCAAGAAGACTGCCCAAGAGAGGTTTCACTACCAAAAAAGAATATAGGGAGATGGTAAATCTCGGCAGGATTGACAAGGCTTTCGGGGAAAACGATACCGTGACTCCCGACCTCATGCTGAAGAATGGGCTTGTCAAAAAAGGTGGGAACGTGAAGGTCCTCAGCGACGGAGTTCTGACAAAGAAAATGGAGATTCAGGCGCATTCCTTCTCTGGAAACGCAAAGGCAAAAATCGAAAAGGCTGGTGGAAGGGCCGTCGTTATCGCCGAAGCGAAAGAGGTAAAGAAGCGGACTGCGGGGAGTGACAGATAATGTTAGGAGGATTCAGAAATAGTTTCAAGGTTCCTGACCTCAGGAAAAGAATAGCCTTAACCATAGGACTTCTCAGTGTGTACAGACTGGGATGTTATGTTCCTTCTCCTGGGATAGACGGCAGGGCGCTGTCACAGTTCTTTCAGCAGTTTCCCAATACTCTCCTGGGACTCGCGGACCTGTTTGCCGGAGGAGCGTTGAGCAACGCCACGATATTCGCTCTCGGGATAATGCCGTATATCAGCGTATCAATTATTCTCGAACTTCTGACTTCGATAATACCGTATTTCGAAGCGATAAAGCGGAGAGGTGTTGAAGGCAGGAGGAAGCTTACGCAGATTACCCGGATTGGCACGGTGTTGCTGTGCATATTCCAGGGATTTGCGATAAGCGTCTGGCTGGAGAATCCGGCGCACTTCGGAGAGTTCGTAATTGTTTCCAACCCCGGATGGCTCTTCAGGATTATCACGGTGATAACCCTGACGACCGGTACGATTTTTCTTATGTGGCTGGGAGAGCAGATAACGGAAAAGGGGATAGGAAACGGCATATCGCTCATAATAACTGCAAGCATTCTTTCGAGGATGCCGGTCGCATTTGCGCGGATGGCACAGCTCGTTTCCGCGGGAGAAATCAGTTTTATCGCCGCTATAATCATGGTGGGACTTATGTTTGCTGTGGTGGCTTTTGCGATAGTGATAAACGAAAGTGAAAGAAGAATACCAATACAGTATGCCAAGAGGGTGGTGGGCAGAAAGGTGTACGGCGGACAGACCACCTATCTTCCGATAAAGCTCAACCAGGGCGGGGTAATACCGCTGATATTTGCCATGTCCATACTGACTTTTCCCGCCACGATTATTACTTTCTCTGAAAACCGCATATTGCAGACTATTGCAGGATTTCTTAATCCTTCGCGTGGTGTCGGGATGCTGCTTTATGCGATACTGACTATTTTCTTCTGCTATTTTTATGCGAGCATCATTTTCAATCCGGATAATGTGTCGGATGATCTTAAAAAGTATGGAGGGTTCATACAGGGGATAAGGCCAGGGAAGTCAACAGCGGTATATCTGGAAAGGGTGCTGAACCGGTTGACTTTGCCCGGGGCGCTGATGCTTACCGCTATAGCTATTTTTCCGTATCTCATCATGATAGTGTACAGGAGAATACCCTTTGCCGTTGCTAATATCTTTGGCGGTGTAGGACTTCTCATAACCGTCTCGGTTTTGCTGGAGACATTAAGGCAGATTGAATCGCACCTGCTTGTCAGGCATTATCAGGGATTCATCAAGAAGGCAAAGGGTCGCTGATGAAAAAGAGACTTATTCTTCTCGGACCTCCCGGCTCCGGCAAGGGAACGGTTGGGGAAAGACTGGGCAGGATTTTGGAATTGCCGCTCTTGTCGTCGGGAAATCTGCTTAGAGAACACTTGAAGAACGGTACGGCGTCAGGCAGGAATGCAAAGAAATACATGGAAAACGGCGAGTTGGTGCCTGACGAAATAGTTATAGGAATGATTGAAGAAGAGTTGTCAAAAAGCCTGTTTGGCAAAGGCGTCATTCTGGACGGTTTCCCCAGGACGCTTGCTCAAGCGCAGATGCTGGACGGTCTCTTTGAAAGGGGAGATGACATAAAAGTTGTTTATCTCAAGGCAGACGATGAATTTCTCGTTGACCGTCTTGCAGGGAGAAGGGTGTGCGAAGGATGCGGGAAAACGTATCATCTCGTCAATATGCCTCCGAAAAAAGAGGGTG
>JAKJFI010000138.1 GCA_022704985.1 Candidatus Omnitrophota bacterium
CTCGGCTGGGGATTTCCCTTGCGCGGTTCCAGCGAAATGGTTTTTGTTACCACCGCGCCCAGCTTTCTGTAATTGACATAGTCAATACCGACTTCTCCGTAGCCGAAGATACCGCTTGCCATGATTACAGGGGATGCCAGTCGTAGCTGTCCGATTCGCACTTCCAACTTATTCACCCGAGAATCTTCCTTTCCCCTTTTTGTTCCACCGCCCCTTTGAGGAGAGGAGCAGGGTGAGGGGTATATCTATTCTCATTCCCATTCGATTTTATTCGTGTTGAATACAGGCCCTTCCATACAAACCCTCTTGTATTCCCATCCCGCGCCAGTCTTAATTTTCGTTACGCATGTGTAACAAATCCCCGTTCCGCAGGCCATCCTGTTTTCCATGGAAACGAATGCCGGTATACCGTATTTCTCCGACAGCCTGTTGATTTCTTTCAGCAGTCCGTAAGGACCCCCGCCGAAAAGCACGTCAGGACAGCCGTCTTCATTTATGCAGGTTTCGAGAGCGGGGCTGAGCATACCCTTCTGTCCGTAACTTCCGTCCTCCGTGGCAAAGACGCAGTCAATTCCGTACGGCATGATGTCAAAGGCAATTTCATCCTTCTTTTTCGCCCCGTAGAAGAAGGTGACGCTAACGCCCTTATTCAAAAGAGTGTCTGAGAGAAAGACCAGCGGAGCTATTCCGGTGCCGCCCCCTGCAAGAAATGCGCTCTTCCATTCCTTGCTGACCTGAAACCCCTTTCCCAGGGGGCCTATTACGCTCAAGTTGTCGCCTTCCTTTGCACTGCTTAATATTTTCGTTCCTTCTCCGACGACCTTGAATAGAATGGTGAAGAGGTTCTCTTTGTGACCCGCTATGGAGAAAGGCCTTCTCAGGAAAAGGTTGTCCGCTTTTACATGGATGAATTGTCCGGGCACGGGAGGCTTGGCAAATGAACCCTCCAGTTCCATCCTGTATAATTGTCCGGTCAGCCGGGCGATGCTTGCTATCCTGAAATCTTTTGCTTCCATATTCCACATATATTATCATATTGTATCCGGTGTCGTAAATTGCCCATATTAACATTTGTCATTCCGAGGAATGTTTTAAATGACGAAGCAATCTCAATGACATGAGATAAAGGAGAAGCCCGATGAAAGTCAATATAGCCGTTATCGGATGCGGAGGGATAGCCGGGGCGCACATGATGGGCCTGGCGCAACTGAAAGACGTCAAGTTTGCCGCGATGTGCGACATAGACAGGAGCAGGGCGGAAAAAGCCGCCGCCACCTACGGAGGCAAGGTCTATACGGACTTCAGGAAAATGTTTGAAGAAATAGAGCTTGACGCATGTTTCATATGCGTTCCGCCTTTCTGTCATGAGGGACAGGAGGAGGCATGCATAGAGAGAAAAATCCCGTTTTTTGTCGAAAAACCGCTCCATCTCGACCTTAAAAAGGCCGCTGTCATTGCGAAAAAGGTACAATCGGCAAGACTTATCACTTCCGCCGGATACGTCCTTCGGTACCTTGACGTGGCGGAAATGGCAAAAGAAATACTGGCAAAAGAAAAGGTTGGCGCCGTTATCGGCAGGTACTATGGCGGCGTTCCCGGCGCTGGGAAAGGGTGGTACAGCAAAAAGGCTTTCTCCGGCGGCCAGCTGATAGAACAGTCCACACATACCGTGGATATGATGAGATACCTTATCGGGGACGTGGAGGAGGTTTTTGCGTATAAGTTCGAGGGGATAAATAAGAAGTTGTACGAGCAATACGACGTGGAAGACGCCTCTGCGACACTCGTAAAATTCAAAAACGGCTGTATCGGCAATCTGACCTGCACCTGGCTCTGGAACGGATTCAACAGCGGTGTTGACGTGATAGGCAAAGGCCTCATCCTTAGCTATACGGGCAATACCCTTACCGTTGACACCGGCTCCAAGAAGATTATCCACACCTCTTCCGTTAACCCGATGTTGGAGGAGGACAGGGCGTTCATAAAGGCCGTGATGAAAAATGACAGGTCTCTCGTGAAGTCCGACTATGCCGATGCCCTGAAAAGTCTGGCTGTCTCCTTTGCCGCCTATGAATCTATGGAATCCGGCCGTCTCGTTAGACTATAATTGTCCTTAGCGCGCTTTTTTAAGGTAATGTCAACTATAGTGTGCCGTTTCCAACAGACCCGTCGTATTTTGTGGGGGCGGTTTGAAGATATCCGCATACTTGTAGCTTATAAATCAGTGTTTGTCCATAGGAGTTTATGATTGAGCGGGGGAAGGGTATAACGGAGGTGATGGAGATAGTCGCCTGTGTGGTGAGCTGGGTATGTGGTTATGTTATCTGTGAGAAGGGGGGCGGAAGCGCTTGCTCAGCCAGGTAAACCACTGTTCCGGATACTCTCTCACATAGTGCTCAATCCTCTGCATGAAGAAGGCGGTGTTTGCCTGTATATCCTTTGCGGCGTTATCCGTTTTCTGTATGGAATAGGGGCCTTCCACGACTATCTTCTGTTTTCCGTCATCCATGCGATAT
>JAKJFI010000139.1 GCA_022704985.1 Candidatus Omnitrophota bacterium
CCTGCGATAATAGTATCACGATTATTTGACAAGGAGGTGCAAAATGTAATAGGATTTCTCTTAATCACATAGTTAAATCCGGTTCTTTTCATTTTTACACACCTCCTTTTGAAGTAATAGAAGACTCCCGTATTACCAATCTGCACGGGAGTAGAGTTTTGAGCGAAAGATTGCCATTGTCGTTCATGCCCATCAATTGCCGTACTGCGCTTACTCCCATATCTTCCCATGGAATCCTTACTGACGACAGGCGCGGATTTGTTGAGGAAACAATATGTTCTACGTCGTCAAAGCCGATGATTCCCACCTGCTCCGGAACCCGTATCCCTTTTTCTTTCAGGAAATTCAGAGCGCCCTTTGCCATGAAATCTCCAGCCGCCAGCAGTCCGAAGGGCGGTTCTGTCTTTTTCAGTATTGCCTCTATTCCCGTCCTTCCTGAATGCTCTGTAAAATCTCCCTCAAATACAAGTCCTTCTTCCATGGGCAGGGAATTTTCGAGCAGTGCGAGCCTGTAGCCTTCAAGACGTTCCCGGGCGGCAGGATACGACAGCGGTCCTGTGATGGTCGCAATTCTGGGAAAACCGGTTGATATCAGATGGAAGGTTGCTTCATAAGATGCTCTCTGATTGTCGGCCGTCACTGAAGGAATCTCAAACGCTTCTCCGGGGTATCCGCTGAGAATGACTGGCATCTTGTACCGGAGCACCGTTTCAATCACCTGCAGCATTGGAACGTGCGCCACGGATATGATGATAACGCCGTCAATATTCTTCTGTTCAAGCATCCTGGGCAGTCTTATAGAGTCCCCTTCCATCTCAAGACTTCCGAGTATGAGGTGGTACCCTATGTTCTTTATCTCTCTTTCTATCCCCGCTATCGTGCGGTAGATATGGGAACTTGTGGAAAAAGAAGAAAGGTTTGCCGGGATTAAGACGCCGAAGGAGTCGGTTTTTAAGTTGACTTTTTTCCTTAATGCTCTTGCCGTCGGGTCAGGGGTATAATGCAGGTTTTCGATAACCTCCAGCACTCTTTTTCTCTTCTCTTCAGTCACGGAAGGCTTGTTGTTTACAACGAGGGAGACCGTTGATATAGAAACCCCTGCTTCGCCCGCAATCTCTTTTAGAGTAGCCATTATAATATCGTTTTTAAGAACGTTACAATGATATCACACCTTGCTCCATTTGTCAAGTCTTTTTGATGAGGTCTCTGAAAAACTCCCCTGTTGTCATTGCGAGGGAGCGTTTTTTGCGACCGCGGCAATCTCCTCCGAGGAGAAATCGAGATTGCTTCACTTCGTTCGCAATGACAAGTCGGGCGTGAAAGCACTTTTTCAGAGCTCTCTTGATAAGGACAGGTTTTCTACGGTAGAAGATGAGACTGCGATAAGGTTGTCACAGGAAGCGGGAGAGGACGGCCAGGTTGCGGGCTGTGGCGCCGGTGTTATCGAGGAGTACCTTATATGCCCGTTCGCCCATCTTTCTGCATATCTCGGGGTTTTGCAGAAGACGAGATGTTTCATAATGAAGCCGGTCATAGTTGTGGACTTCAATTCCGCCTCTGCCGGCTTTTATCTTTGCCCATTCTTCCTTGAAGTGCCAGTTGTGTATCCCGAAGATGACCGGTTTTTTGAAGGCGGTGGGTTCTATGGGGTTTTGCCCTCCCCAGCGGTAGAGGCTTGCGCCAACGAAGGCAAATTCGCAGATGCTGTAAAAATTGTTCAATTCCCCGTATGTATCGCCCACTACGACCGAATAGGTTTTCCCTGACGGCATGTTGCTGCGCCGGATGTACCCGATGCCTTTTTTCTCCAATATGCCGTATATCTTTGTTTTGTCGAGGTATCTTGGTACTATAACCGGCAGCACGCCGCTGAATGCCTTCAGGATTTTTTCCGCAATCTCGGCAACCGGTTCTTCTTCTTCCGGATGCAGGGAGCCGAACACCACCACCCTGCATTTCTCATCTATTCCGAGGTTTTGCCTGACCTGCGAGGGGTTGACTGACCTGCTCATTTCGTCTGCGAGGTCGAACTTCATGCTTCCGACTATCTCTACCGCGTTTTTATCCGCTCCAAGGTATATAAGTTTTTCCGCTTCATCTTCTGTTCTCATGGTTACGGCTGAAAAAAGCGGCAGGAGTTTTTTTGCGAAAAACCGGATTCTTTTGTATTTCGGATAAGAGAACGGGGATATGCGCCCGTTCAGCAGGATAACCGGGATGTTGTTGTCGCGGGCTATTTTAAGCAGGTTAGGCCAGAGCTCTGTCTCTATGATTACAATTGCCTTCGGGTTTATCTTCCCGATTGCCCGCTTCATCACCGGATAGAAATCAATGGGAAAAAACAGGTGGTGTATGCCTGGGAATTTTTTTTGCGCTACCTGCCTGCCGGTTTTGGTCGCAAGCGTTACGACGATGTTTTCATTTTTCTGTTTTTGCAGTTGTTCTATCAGGGGAGTTACCGAAAGGAACTCGCCGATGGATACCGTGTGCATCCAGACATTTTTCCGCGCCT
>JAKJFI010000140.1 GCA_022704985.1 Candidatus Omnitrophota bacterium
CCTGCCACCCGAGGTGCGATATCCTCACAATCTTGCCCTTCAAATGATCCTGTCCGCCCGCAACCGATATCCCGTATTTCGTCCTCAGACTCTTCACCAGCTTATCGCCGTCCACACCTTCGGGCAGAATAACTGCGGTCACCGCATCGGAAGGCGATTCCGAAAGAAGCTTGAGCCCTGCCGCCAGGAACGCCTGCCTTGTAGCTTCGGCTCTCTTGTGATGTTCTTCCCATACCTTCTCAATGCCGGTATCCTTTATCATCTCAAGAGATTTTCTCAAACCCAAGACGAGAGATACAGGAATGGTAAAGGGGAAATCATTTTTTGCAAGCGCCTTCTTGTATTTCTTCAGGTTAAGATAGTATTTTGGCAGGTTTGAAGCTTCAACCCTTTTCCATGCCTTCTCGCTTACCGACATGAACGCAAGTCCAGGTGGAAGCATCAACGCTTTTTGCGAACCTGTAATCACAATGTCTATCTTCCAATCATCGGTAAGACAGGGAACAGCGCCCAGCGCGCTAACTGCGTCCACCACGAAAATTATGTCTTCAAAGCCTGCAACAACCGCGGCTATTTTCTCTATGTCAAAATGGGTTCCCGTGGAGGTTTCACAGAGCGTTCCGAAAACCGCCTTCACATCCTTGTTGACGGTAAGGACTTCCTTCACCTTTTCCGCCTCCAGCTTCTTTCCCCATTCCAGTTCAATGGGGATGACCTCCAGCTTGTGGGCGGAACAAATCTCTGTAAACCGTTCGCCGAACTTGCCTCCTGATATTACGACAACCCTGTCTCCTTCCGACAGGAAATTGACCACGGCCGCTTCCATGGCTCCGGTTCCCGATGAAGCAAGTATGAAAACGTCGTTCTTCGTGCAAAACACATATTTAAGGTTTTCCAACGTTTCAGTAGCCACCTTTATGAATTCTTCGGTCCTGTGATGCATGATAGGTTCTGCCATTTCAAGCAAAATCTGCTCTGGAACCGAAGTCGGACCCGGCGTAAAAAGCCTTTTCCTTAACATAGCAATTTCCCTTTCTTTACCCCGAACTGATTTGGGGGTAATAATTCTATTTTTCAATCTGTTATTTATGCCACCCTATAATAGCGTGCTGAATTACTTCGCTTATGTTCTTTACGGTTATCACTTCCAGTTCTTCCCTGACCTTTTTCGGTATATCTTTAAGGTCCTTTTCGTTTTCCACAGGTATTATAACCTTCTTGATGCCTGAACGGTGAGCGGCGAGAAGCTTGGACTTCAACCCGCCTATCTTGAGCACCTTCCCCTGCAGTGTAATCTCTCCGGTCATCGCGATGCTCGCATTAACCGGCTTACCGGTAAGGCAGGAGATGAGCGCTGTTGCTATGGTTATACCGGCAGAAGGACCGTCCTTGGGGATGGCGCCTTCCGGAACATGTATGTGCACGTCCAGATTCTTATAAAAATCCTCCTTGAGTCCCAGTTCAGCAACGTGCGCCCTCACGTAGCTCAAGGCGGCCTGCGCGGATTCCTTCATGACGTTGCCGAGCTGGCCGGTAAGCATAAGACTTGCCTTGCCCTTCATCGTGAGAACCTCTGTAAAAAGGATTTCGCCTCCGTATTCGGTCCATGCCATACCGGTTGCCACACCAACCTTGTTCTCCTTTTCACCCTCAAGCTGAGAATACTTTTCAGGGCCAAGATATTTCTCTACGCCCTTGACGGTGATAACAAAAGGACCTTCCTTCTTGGTCTCCACAATTTTTTTCGTCACCTTCCTGCATATGTTGGCAATCTCTCTTTCCAGGTTTCTTACGCCGGCTTCCCTCGTATATTTCCTCACAATGTAGAATATCGCATCGTCCGAAAATTTGAGATTTTCCGCGGTAAGCCCGTGCGCTTTCAACTGCTTTGGGATAAGATGCCTCTGGGCAATCTCCTTTTTCTCCCACATGGTGTACCCCGACAGGGATATAATCTCCATCCTGTCAAGGAGCGCAGGCGGTATTGAGAATTCCGTATTCGCCGTGGTGATAAAAAGTATCTTCGAGAGGTCGAATTCCACCTCAAGGTAGTGGTCGGAAAATGTACTGTTCTGCTCCGGGTCGAGCACCTCAAGAAGCGCACTTGCGGGGTCTCCCCTGAAATCCTTTCCGAGTTTGTCAATTTCATCAAGAAGAAAAACGGGGTTGCTGACACCCGCTTTCTTGAGCGACTGTATTATCCTGCCGGGCAGTGAGCCTATATACGTTTTCCTATGTCCCCTTATCTCGGCTTCGTCACGCATCCCGCCGAGAGAAATTCTTATAAACTTTCTGCCCATAGCCCTTGCCACAGACTTCCCAAGCGACGTCTTGCCGACGCCCGGAGGACCCACGAAGCAAAGGATGGGGTCTTTCAGCCCTTCGGCTCTCTTGCGGACTGCAAGGTACTCAACTATCCGTTCCTTCACTTTTTCCAGCCCGTAGTGGTCTTCATCCAGAATGGTTTCCGCGTGTTTTATGTCAA
>JAKJFI010000017.1 GCA_022704985.1 Candidatus Omnitrophota bacterium
CCTGTCTTTTTTCCAGAAGCGTGAGGAATCCGGGGTAAAAACCTCGTCTATCAGTATCAGTTTCCCGTCATAAACCCCGAATTCAAACTTGGTATCGGCGATTATTATCCCCTTTTTCTCTGCGTATTCCGCCGCTTTACCGTAAAGCAGGATAGATTTATCTCTGAGCTGCGATGCAATCTCGCCGCCAACTATCCGTTCCATCCCGCGAAAATCTATGTTAACGTCGTGTTCGCCTTTCTCTTCCTTGGTCGCAGGAGTAAAAATCGGCTCCGGGAGCTTTCCGGATTCCTTGAGACCGGCAGGCAGTTTAATCCCGCAGACCTGTCCGTTACGGCTGTATTCCTTCCATCCGCTACCCGCAAGATATCCCCTTACAACACATTCAACCGGCAGTCTCCGCACTTCTCTGACGATGACAGACCGGTCACGGAGAAAAGGGTATGCCCGGAGTGATTCCGGAAACCTTGCGAAGTCATGCTCCAGAACATGATTCTCAATAATCTCTTTCAGATAGTCAAACCAGAATACGGACATCCTGGTAAGAATGGCTCCCTTTTCGGGTATGGGCGTGGGAAAAACATAATCAAAAGCCGATATCCTGTCGGTGGCAACGATAAGCATCTTGCCATCATCCAGACGGAAAAGTTCCCTCACCTTGCCGGAATATATCTTTTCTATCCCGGGGATTTCTATGTCATAAAACGCTTCTTCCATTTATTTGCCCTCATAATATGATGCGCACTGCCTGTCGCTCTCCCACACTGTCACGCGCTTCACCTCAACCGGATGACCCTTCAGAGCGGTTCTTAACCTGCTATACACATAAAAACAGATGTTTTCAGACGTTGGATTAATCTTTTTGAAGAATCGCACGTTGTTGAGGTCCTTGTGGTCCAGTGCGGACAGCGCCTCTTTCAGCTTCTCTTTTGCCACATGAAAATCAAGAAGCAGCCCGCAGTCGTCGAGATACTCTCCCGCAACCGTTACGCGCACCTTCCAGTTATGACCGTGAACATTCTCGCATTTACCCCGGTAGTTGCGCAGTCTGTGCGCGGAAGAAAAAACATCCTCAACCGTCACCTCGTACATGTACTTCCTCCGTATTCAATCGGAAATAACTCCTCTGAACTTGAGATAATCTGTCAGCGCATTACCCAGAGTTTCCGCTATCGCCTGCCTGACTTCCATATCTTTCAGGTTCAACTCTATTTTAGGATTGCACAAGAAACCTACCTCGGTCAATATAGCAGGCATAGGGGTATATCTCAAAACATAAAAATTCCTTCTCTTTGTGCCTCTGTCCGGACAGAGCAGTCGTTCAGCGAGGCGTTCCTGGACGAAATCCGCCAGTACCCTGCTCTCATCAACCGCGGAAGTAGTACTTAAATCCTCCAGTATGCTGGACAACGTAGAATTTCCGCCATCGTCATCCACTCCTTCTCCAACGTTGGAAGAAGCGGGTAAAAAAACTAAATTCTCTTTTTCTCCGGAATAGTAGGTTTCAAAACCGTCTGCATCGGGCTTCATGTTTCTTGAAGAATTAGCGTGAATACTGAAGAAAACGTCGGCATCTATGTCTTTTGCCATTTGAACGCGTTCTTCAAGCGATATAAAAACATCCGTGTTTCTCGTCATATATATCTTTACTTTGGGGAACTTCCGCAGTTCCTTTCTAAGATAGTCCGCCATCCTCAGGGCAATGTCAAGGTTGACATCTTTTTCCCTGAGTCCGTAATATCCCACAGCGCCCCTGTCATCGCCGCCATGCCCCGGGTCTATAATAACGGTGAATTTCTCCTTTTTCCAGGATGTCTTTGATGTCTTTTCTTTCGTCCTGTCTGCTACCGAGGGCTTCGAGGGACCGGACTTCCTCTCAACTCCGGAAAGTATCTCGCTGAAATCATCAACGGGAACAAGGATTTCTCCCTCAATCTCTTTTATCGGCGCATCTATATTCTCGGTTCTCTTTCCGAAAAAAACCTGTTGCCCCCCGAGTTTGAACTTCATCTCGCCGCCGTCATAGGCTATGAACACCCTGTCCTCAACCCTTCCCCAGGAATCTTCACAGTTAAGGATATGGAGAAGACTTTTTAGCGAAACATATGAGGTATTCTCTATGATGTAGGTGGGTATCTTTCTTTCTTTTATCTCTTCCCTGAGGTCAATCGCGAAACAAAATGATGAAAATATTAGTGCAGATAAAAGTGCTATCAGGAATATTTTTTTTTTGTTTTTCATTTCTAATTCTTTATTGCAAATCTTCCCCATACCCTTTTGCTGTCCGCGGGGTTTCATACCTTCTGCTTTTGACTCATAACTCTCAACTGTCTTCATTGGAGGCGGCGGGTACTGCCCCCGCGTCCAGAAAGGGCGTGAATAATGTATCTACCTGTGTAGTCCGGAATTTATCCTTGGGAGAGAGCGCCGTTCCGGACGCGATGGACCCTCCGCAGCCTTTTCGTTACTCCCCTTTCAGGGTGAAGGCAAACCTGAAAGAAAAGCCTCTCTTAGCGACTCACTCCACAAAGGTGAGAGGACCCTTTTATGGGTGAGTGACCGCATTATTTATGCAGCCAGTGCGTTTGCCGTATTGGCAGTTATGTTTTTGTCAGTTTTTTAAAGAGTTCCCGACAAACTCTACAGGCAACTTTACCCCCGCTTCCTCCCTGTCGAAGCCTATTTCGCCCCCCTTATTCCGAACCCTCACATGCTAAGCTTTCATGTGCGGAGTTCATGATTTTTATACTGTTTTAGGATACCGCAAAACAGGTGCTGTTGTCAACCTCGCTTTAGTTTCCTGCCCATGTCTCTCTCAAGGTCTCTTTCCCTTATTTTCTGTCTCTTATCGTAGGTTTTCTTGCCTTTTGCCAGGGCAACCTCAACCTTAACGAGTCCCCGCTTGTTTATATAAACGGACAGAGGAACCAGCGTCAGCCCCTTTTCTTCGCCCTTTTTTGTAAATTTCTTTATCTCTCTCCTGTTCAACAACAGTTTTTTCTTTCTCAGCGGAAGAGGTTTTTCAAGCGCGGCCGGATACGGGGCTACGTAGAAATTGTGCAGGAATACTTCTCCATTCTCTATGCGGGCAAAAGATTCCTTTATACTGCCCTTGCCTTCTCGCAGAGATTTCACCTCGGGACCCTGCAGGGCAATGCCCGCTTCAATTTTTTCTATTATCTCGTAGTTGAAATAGGCTTTTTTATTTTCTATCCTCATAGTGATTAATTCAAGACCAGCGTTGCTAACATCGCACGGATATGGTATAGTTTTGCTGATTGCTTGTCAATTACCTTCGGAGGGTCGATGAAAGTAAAATTTCTCGGAGCGGCAAAAAACGTTACCGGCTCAAAATTTCTGCTGGATATCCTAAACAAACGCATATTGATTGACTGCGGAATCTACCAGGAAAGAGAATTCAAGAACCGCAACTGGGAAAAATTCCCGGTTGAACCGGGTTCCATTGACGCGATACTGCTCACGCATGCCCACCTTGACCACTGCGGATACCTGCCCAGACTCGTAAAACACGGGTTCAGAGGCACGATACACTGCACTGAACCGACGGCAGAGATTACAAGGATAACCCTCCTTGATTCAGGCAAGATTCAGGAAGAAGATGCTGAGAAGAAAAAGAGGAGGCATGAAAAAGAGGGGCGCAAGGGGCCATACCCCACGATTCCTCTGTACACGGTAGAGGATTCACAAAATGTTTTCCCTCTTATTACAGGACATCCCTACAGCAAGGATTTTGAGGTAACTTCCGGAATAACCGCTTCCTTCCACGATGCGGGACACATACTCGGCGCCTCGATGATTAAGCTCCAGGTATCAGCCGGAAGCGCTTCAAGAAAAATAGTCTTTTCCGGAGACATGGGCCGTTGGAACAAACCTATATTGTGCGACCCGACGCTCTTTAATGAAGCTGACGTCGTCTTCGTGGAATCCACATACGGCAACAAGGTTCACGAAACGGAAGATGATGCTGGCAGGCAACTGGCAGAAGTAATAAACCGCACAGCAGAGGCGGGAGGCAACATCGTCATACCGACCTTTGCAATAGAAAGAACGCAGGAGATACTTTACTTTTTGAGCCGGTTCCTGAAGGAAGATGTGATTCCGCACCTTTTCGTTTTCGTTGACAGCCCGATGGCGATAAACGTAACGGAAGTATTCACAAAGTACCCGGACTATCTTGACCTGAACACACGCAAACTGATAGACAGCGGCAACTCACCGTTCGATTTCCCTATGCTGCGCCTTACGCGCACTACCGACGAATCCAAAAGCATCAACCATATCAGGGGTTCAGCCATAATAATGGCGGGTTCCGGCATGTGCACCGGCGGCAGGATAAAGCACCACCTGGTAGCAAATATAGACCGGCCTGAATCGACAATCGCCTTCGTGGGATACCAGGCGCATGGAACGCTCGGCCGGGAAATACTTGAAAGACCGGAGACCGTACGGATACTGGGAAAGGAATATCCTGTTAGAGCGCATATTGAAAACGTGAACGGTTTTTCCGCTCACGCGGACAGGAACGACCTGTTCAGGTGGATTAGCGGCTTCGGAAATTCCCCTCAGAAAATATTCGTGGTGCACGGCGAGGAAGAAGCTACCAGCGATTTCAGCTCATTCTTGAAAGCTAATACTGAAAGCACGATAATTACCCCGGATTATCTTTCAGAATATCCACTGTGAAGCCTGTGTCAGAATATGATTTTGAATATCGTTTTCGCAATAAGCGCCACGGCTATCGAAACCATGCCGACAAGCCCCATCCCGCATGAATATCCGGCAAGAATGATGGGGGTGTATTTTCTCCAGTTGGCTCCCACCTTCTTTGCAAAATAAAACTTGCCGAGAAGCGCTCCCACGAACATGGGCAGTGCCATATGGGGAAGGATTGAGACCCCGCCTATTATTCCGTAAAAAAGCGCAACCGGCGCCTTGAGAAGCAGTAGCGCAAAATACAGGATAAAGGTGATGACGGACGAATTGAAGATATGCTTGAATTTTATGGCTTCTATCATCCATTTCTGTCCGCCTTCAAGAGTGCTGGTCACCCACAACGACTGGAACATCGCGCTCATAGGCCACATCTTCTGCACGTACGGATAGGTTGAAGACGGAATGGGCGACATGCGCCAGATGATAGACCAGAAAAGAAAACTGCAGAAAAGCATGATAATCAGTGACGTAAACTCCGCCTTGTACCAGGAAGTGAACTTCGTTCTGGTAAGCTCAAGCTGTTTGAATTCCTGGACCGCGGCCCCATGGTTGAAATACGGCACAGGGGCAAACCATATATCCATTCCCTTGTGACCACTCATTATAAACGTGCCTTCGCGAACATAAGGAAACGCTATTCCGCCGGCAGAGCCTGTTATACCGAACATCCTCGCAGATGTATAACTCAAGAGCGGTGTGAGGATAAATCCGAAAAGGATGAAAAAGATTACGGGGAACTTGGGAACCAGTATGCGGCATATTATTATGTAAATCACCGTTGACGCTACCCATATGCCAAGGGCAAGGGCTATGGGATAGTCCCCTCTCCCTTCGGGTATAGCTGTTGCTTCCGTTTTAACGTTGTTTTTCCTCGCATTGAGAAAAGTTATCACCATCTTTCCGATTCCTATAAGAGCAACCACCAGGCCTCCAGAAATCGTCACGTTTATCCAGAAATCAAGGTTTGTAGCTACGTTGGCCGGTATGGCGGTCATACCCGGCTGCCAGTTCTTGATGATACCCGCCTTGTAAAGCATCGGATTGCCCACCGTTTTGGTAAGAATCGAACCTATGAAAGAGCCAGTAACAACCCAGAAAGGCAGTACAAACCCGGTTAACAGAACGCCCAGTTCTGTCATGAACCCCAGCATGGCTGACGGAAAAAGCGTGCCCATCTGAGCCGTGAAATCCACCCAGGGTATCGGAAGCAACTGGAACGGCTTTGACATCAGAAGTCCGGTTATCGTGGGAATTACAACGTAGAAGGAACCGAAGATAACCCCTATCATCGCGGAGATGCTGAAAACCCTCCATCTCCAGGTTTCCTTCTTGCCGCTCACTTCTGCCAGCGCGGTAGCTCCTTCGGATGCGACCGGCGCCATTGGAAACGGAAGTTTTTCCCTGTCGCTGGTTATGCGAAACATTATATAGCCGAGCGTGAATTTGTTTATTCTGAACAGGACGTTGTGCAGTATGAGCAGGAGTATGGGGACCGCCCACATCCTGTGGAAAAATGTCCTCTTCACAATGGCATCCGAACCAGGCGGTGGCACGGCCCACGTAGGCATGTTCTCGGGTAGCTTGAAAGCCTTCGCATAGGGCGACTGAACCAGATATTGCTTCCATATCAGGTCGCTGAACGCGCCGCCCTGGAGCGATAGACCGGCGGCTCCAAGAATGATACCCGCGCTGATAAGTGAAGCCGCAAGAATATAGATTATATATACTTCCTGTTTTTTCAATTCAACAAACGAACGCTTCGCCATTTCAACAAGAAGTATGACGGTTACCCACTGCGCCGCTCCGGCTATGCCGCCGCCGGTAATGAGACCGAGATAAATAGCCCCCGGCAGCATTATGAAACCTATAAAAAGTGCGGCGATTATGGTTTTTACGTTGAATCCTTCCTGAAACTTCTCAATCTTATCCGGTTCAAACTGGACATCTTTATCAAGTATTTCTTCAGCCATTTTTACCTTCCTTGTTATGATGCGCAATCATTTCCTCCAACGCCTGGACGAAATACTGCGCCTGCCATCCGGATTAGGCAATATTCAACATTCTCTTGCCCTGTTGCTCATAATCTTTCTTGACCTCTCCACTGACGGTTCTCCAAATCAGGAACTGTTTCCTGATTCCATCCAGGAATCTCCTGTTCAGACGTTTCCAGTCGGTTGACTCCCCGCTGGTTCTCTTCATAACGAGATTGATGGTATAGAACTCATACTGCCCCATAGGTTCCATTATTACGTTGAGGTTCTGGCTCACCCCCAGGTCGAACGGCGCCAACCATATGGTTGTGTCTATAATATATTTGTTCTTTCCGGAAGGCAGTGTATCGTATTTCAGCTTTGCCCCGCCTGTATAGAAATTACCCAGAGAAACATCCTGGTACGAGTTATAGTATTCAGTCAGAAAAGTTACAAGCCCAAGGACTTCAAACTCGCTTACCGTGAAAGGAAACTCAAATTCCCAGTTGTCTCCCTTCGGTTCGGGCAGCACCCACTTTCTGGTTACGTCCGGCACGGACATCTGGGCAGCCTTCCGCGCAGGATAGAGAGTGGACAGCATCACCGTGATGAATATGATTATGGTGGCAAAGACGGCTGAAAGCGATGAATAGTTGAGTATCAGACCTTTGAGCAAACCCGTAGCCATCAGAATCTTGGCAACCACCTGTCCAAGCAGGTATCCGGCCACAGAACCCAGGACTGCGTACACGAGAGATTCAGCAAGAAAGAGAGAGGATATGTGAACCGGCGCCAGCCCGACTGCGCTGTAGGTGCCTATCTCCCTTATCCTTTCGTAAACCGAACCCAACATCGTGTTGAGCACTATCATTGCGGCAATCAGAATGGGTATTATCAGGTTGCTGATACCTGCAAAGGAAGTAAGTCCCATACTGCTATAAATAAAAGTCTTGTCGCCTATTCCGGCGAATATGATGACGGCAAGTTTTGATATAAAACTCTCCACCAGAGAGCTTGCTTCAATCTGCTCGTCAAATTTAACGGCAACGGAATGCAACGTCCCCTTCATATTCATGAGCGTGCGGAAAGGAAGTATCGCTATATTCTCCGCTTCCGCGTGGATAAAAGATTCCATCCTTACCTGAGACGTAAAAACCTGCGCCGTCTTCTCCATCTTCATCTTGGCTACTTCCCTTTCGGGCAGTACCGAAAAATCAACAGGCGTAATTTTTTCATCGTCAAGGTCTTTTATCTCGCTGACAGCCTTCTCGTCAAATATACCCTTCAGCAGGAGACTCTTTCCGTAGATGTGCACGTTGATTTTTCCTACGTCTCCGGCTCCGATTTTCAGTTGCTCCGCAACCTTCCGGGAAATCAGCACGGAATCTTCCGAGTCGTCCGCAAACCATTCGCCCGTCTGTATCGCTTCTTTGACCGGCGTAATCTCCTGGCTGGAAAGGCCCAGCAGTCCGGAAGCAAGGAATGTATTTGCGCCGGATTTTATTTCAACAGCCGTACGGTTTCCGAGCACATCAAGAATAAACCATGAACGCGGCGCAATAACTCCCTTTCCGGAAAATTCGTTCTCGGCATATTCGAGCGCCGTGTAAGTCAGAGGAGACCATGAGCGGTCCCTGAAAAGAATCCCCTGATAGCCCGGCTTGTACGGTCTTAATACCTGGTTATATTTCAGATAAGATTTTATTGAGGTAAAGGAAAGCACGGTGAACGTTAGCAGTATGAGTGTTATTGCAGTCAATAGGGTTCTTATCGGCCTTCTCTTCATGTTTGCAACGCCGAGTGAAAAAGCAGTTGCGGTGGCAGTGATTCTACCAACATCTGTTTCGTAAACCTTGGAAGTTTCCATCTTCAGTTGCTTCATCTGTTCTTCGAACTTGGATGCAACGATTGAAAGCACCACCAAAGACAGGGCAAGAACGATAAACGAAAGAAGTATTATCTCCGGCGCCTCGGTCAGCTTGAACGCCGGGTGTACCCATCTCATAATCCAGTAAATAACGAGAAAAACACCGAAGATGCCGGCTATGCGTTTTTCAAGTTTTGCAAAACCGAACAGGAGCCGCTCGCTGAAATATGCAAAGGGCAGAAGAAGCATAAAGTAAAAGATGACCCCTTTTATAACATCATTGGCGGTATTCCACCGCCTGGGACTGTCTTGAATATTTCAGGAAGTCGTACCATTTCCTGTTGGTTTTTGCCTCCGACGCCTTGTTGAAAAGGGCTAATGATTCCTTCTGAAGTTCTGCAAGACGCTCGTTTCTAATGCCGTACTGCTCAAAATTCCTTCTCCTGTACGTATCAAGAATTATCATATCCCGGGCGCCCTGGTAAGGAGTGTTTAATATCGCCGGATACAGGTCCACTTCAAAACCGGTCCCTTCAGCGTTTTCCTTGGCATTGTCCTGTTTCTCCAGGGAATTCAAAAGAAGCAGCCGCTTGCCGAGAGGCCCCGCCTGGCCGAGAATCTTTATCTTTGTCGCAGGCTTGACAAAGACCGTCCCGACAGGCTCGGAATATGACGTCCATACAAACGGGATGAATTCCGGGTACTGCATGTAGGTCCCGTATTCACTGGGACTGCTGTTCGCCATGTCAAGAACCTCAATCTTGTCAAGCTGTACCAGATACTGAGGGTCAACCAGTTCAAAAAGGGAGATGGCTTTCGACTCGAACAGGACAAACATCCAGTCTTTATCTCTGTAATCAATCTTAACCTTTACCGGATATTGAGCGGCGCCGCCCACACCCAAATCAGGCGCTAACAGGATATCCCCGTTTTCAGGGTTCAGGGAGAATGCCGCAAGGTCTACGTTTGCATTGAGTCCCAGCCTGGAACAACTTGCTTTTCCATCCTGTCCCGTCATCTCTATGAAGGTATTTCTTACCCCCATATTCGTTTTTTGCGTAATGGGGTCGCCCGAAGACACCAGCCTGGGAATGACAATGGCGCCCGCAACCGGATCGCTCGGAACGAAACTCGTTCTCGGGTCAAACGTGACAACTCTCGCATTAAGAGTTGCCATCACATCCTTTATATCCATCTCAATATCAGGAAACAGGTCGGGGTCGTTCAACGCGGCAGAGAGGAGATTCTTCAGAAAAACGGACTGTCTCGCAACATTGCCGACATTCAGATTCCGGTATGTATCCGCAGGGGTATCAAGCTTCCATCTGCCGTCGTTGACAGTAACCAAAGAGATAGCCGGGTTGCCCGAACGCACCGCATATTCCCCGTCAGTCCTTATGTTTTCAGGGAGAAATGTCTGCCATATCAGACCTCTCTCCGGACTTATTCCGTTTACCAGCGCCGTTTCCGCTCTGTAACCTAACCGCCTGCTCACATTCTCGGCATAGGAAAGAAATTTACGTCCGAAAGGAGCAAATATCCTCTGGTAATAAAAATCGTAGGAATTATGCCATATGCCCAGACTGTCGGAGCCGTCCGACAGGTTGAGCCCGATGACCAGTCCGGGGGCGACGATATCCTCTTCAGCTATCCTTTTCCTGAACATGGGGTCATGTCTCATATGCTTCTGCACAAAAGCATCCATACCCTTCATGCTCTGGTAATGGGAAGACGTGGCAAGAAACAGAACCGTTCTTTTTGGACGGTTTGCCTTGAAATAATCTACCATGTCCAGAAGCACGGAAATCCCTGTGGATGAAGTGGCTCCGTTCGCTATGGCGGGAACAACGCTCACGCTGTCGTAAAAACTCTGTATGACAATAAGTTCTTCCTTGAGATTCTTATCGGTACCCCTGAGATATCCGAATATGTTATAGTCTGTAACATTCTCCCAGTCCATTCTCGCAAAAAGCTTTACATTGGTTTGCTTCAAAGCAAGTTCTTTGATTTCCCTGCTGTTTGTATGCGCATAAAAACGCGGCACGTCAATTGGAACGTTTACCCATTTTTCATCCGCCTGAATCCGGGTGATACTGCCGGTATCGGTGAAAATAAACGCCTTAACGCCCAGCATCGCAAGGGTCCGCCACCTTGCGCCTGTATCAAAATCGAGAACAACTATACTGCCTTCAATCTCCATGCCGTCAAAATTCCTGAGGTCACCGTTGCCGCCGTATATGAGTCTTCCCTCCAATCCTTCGGGAAGCACGGTGGAAGTTCTCACAAGATTAGGCCACATGCAATGAACGTCTATCTTCCTATTTCCAGAAAGCACATAGGCAAACTTTTCAACGGGCACCACCACTTTAAATTCTTCTCTTGTAATTTTTTCAAGGCCGGCAGACCTGAATTTCCGCTCGATGAACGAGGCCGCCTGCCCGTGTCCGTCGGAACCCGGAAGTCTTGAAGAAAGAGAGGAAAAAAACTTCAGATATTCTTCAAGTCCTTCGGAATGTGAAAAGGAAGGAAAAAGAAAGGATAGAAAAAGAAAAAGGAAAAACACCCTTTTAATCATTTTGTTAACCCCCTCAATTTTTGCCATGCTCCCTTTGAACCCGGATTTAGATTTATCTCTTTAATAAACTCTTTTCTTGCCGAAATTTTGTCACCCTGTTCTTCAAAAATCAAGCCCTTTAAAAAATGGGCGTTTGGATAGCAACCGTTCAACTTGAGCACCTTGTCCAGATTTTCCATGGCGCTTGGAAAATCCTTCCTGTGAAACCTTACCAGCGCATAATTGAAGAGAAGATTAACATTATTCGGGAAATAAGTCAATCCTTCATCTGTCCATTTCTCCGCAGGCTCAAAGTCATTATTTACAATATACGCCATCACTATCTTTTCGTACAATTCGGCGCTTCTCCCGCAACCCAGACATTCCCGC
>JAKJFI010000018.1 GCA_022704985.1 Candidatus Omnitrophota bacterium
GGTGAAATATGCGGCGGTGACGTCGGCTCCCTGTCGGAGGCGGGCCGCATGAAGGAGCAGAAAGCGGACGTACAGGTTGATGCCGGCAGGATTGCTCGTGTTGCGGGCCTGGAGATAGATAAGAAATTCATAATGGACGTTCTGACGAAACTGGATTTCAAGGTTAAGACACAAGGTGACGTTTATACCGTTGCCATACCGTCTTACAGAAAGGATATCAGGGAAGACGTCGATATTATTGAAGAAATCGTGAAATACAAGAAATACTCCGAATTCCCATCTGAACTTCCCAGTGCGTCCTTAAGACCCACTCCGTCATCAAGAGAGATTGATATCCTTGAAAAAATCAAGGATACCGCAGTGAAACTTGGTTTCACGGAAGTGATAAATATGGGCATTACTTCGAGAGAGAATGCAAAATTGGGAATGTCGTCGGTTCCCGCGGGGATAGAAAATCCTCTATCCGCAAATCTTGGATTCCTCAGAACAGGCCTGATACCGGAGATGCTTGAAAATGCAAGGTTTAATGTTAATCATGAGGTCAGACGTCTCGATATTTTTGAACTCGGGAAGATTTATCATGAAGAAAACGGTTCGTTCGTGGAAGAGCACAGTCTGGCTTTTATTACCGTCAATTCCGGGGATTTTCTGAACTTCAAGGGCCGTATTGAAAAATTGCTTGAGAGTAGCGGCCTGGAAAAATCCGTTTACAGGATGCAGGCGGACGCTTCCTACGGCAACGAAAATCTTGATATTTATCTTGGCGGTGTCAGGATAGGGCACATATTTATCCTTCAGGAGCAGATTAAGACGGTATATGATATTAAAAAAGAAAAGATATACGGAGGGGAAATATTCCTGGAAAAAATAATGAATGAGATATTTCCTGCTGAAACCGGTTTCAGGGAACCGCCCAGGTACCCATCCTCGGCGCGTGATTTTTCATTCATCCTGCCGGAGGAAATCACATGGCAGGAGATTGAGAATATAATATTGTCACTCAACCTGCCTGTCGAAAAGGTGGAGTTTTTTGACTTATATAAGGGTGCGGGCGTCCCGCAGTGCAGCGTCAGCGTGAGTTTTTCAGTGGTTTTTAGATACCCTGATAAAACGCTTGAGAACGAAGAAGTATCCATGTTTTCCGAAAAAATTATAGATGCAGTGTGCGGCAGTCTGAAAGGAAAACTGCGGGGGGCAAGTGCAGACCTTTGAAATACTCGGAAAAAAGTACCAGATACAATCTTCCCTGGATGCCGGGGAAGCAGACAAAATAAACGGGGAAATTGAAAGCCGGCTCAGGGGTTTGATTTCCGAGTATCCGGCTCTCGACAAAATAGATATACTGGTGCTCTATGTAATAGAACTGAAAAAAAAGATTAGCGGAATGGAGAGAAATTACAGCAGAGAGGCTGGAAAGCTGGAAAAAGCAAAAAACAAGGTAGCGATTCTTGAAAAAACAATTACGGAAAAGCTAAAGAATCTTGACAAGTCATAAAATAATGTTGTAAAATGTAATTCCGTTTATTTTTCATGCGGGGTGGAGCAGTGGTAGCTCGCCAGGCCCATAACCTGGAGGTCGACCGTTCAAATCGGTCCCCCGCAACTTTTTTTCCTGGTAGCGCAGTGATGAAATACCGGATGATAAAGAGGTGTGTTTATGAGAATAGGCGGTAAAAGGGCGCTGGCGCTTGATATCGGCAGTACCAGGATCAGGGTATGTGATATAGAGGGTTCCGGGTACAAAGCTCGACTCAACTACTACGATGAATTGAACATTCCAGTATCCCCTGAGGAGCGAGATGATTTCATCAGGGCGGAAGGAAAAAGCTTTATAAAAAGCCAGCCTTCAAAAGCATTCTATGTTTCCCTTCCGGGCAGGGGGGTGCTGGTTAGAACGCTTGCCGTACCTAAAGTTCCTATAAAAAAGCTGAAGGATATATTGAAGTACGAGGTCCAGCAGCAGATACCTTTCCCCCTTGAAATGGTGGAGTGGAAATTCCAGATTCTGAGCGAAACTCCCCAGAGCTTTAACATACTTCTCGGCGCTGTTAAAAAAGACCTTATAACCGACTTCCTGTCCAGGGTGCAAGGCTTGGGAGTCGAAGCGCTTTTTCTGGACACGGATCTTTTTGCAATCCTCAATTCCTTTATATTTTCCTCTCAGTTCTCCTATGAAAAATGCCAGGCTATTCTGGAGATAGGTGCGAGTTCTTCGAACCTCATCATTAATCACAAGGAGAAACTGCTGATTCGTTCTCTGACCACTTCGGGCGATACCATAACAGGTTCTATTTCAGAAGCTGATTCCAGCTCCTTCGCCGAGGGAGAGGAAAAGAAAATTTCCATGGGGATGAAGCTTCCGGTGGTGACACCGAGCGTTGAGAACCTGCATACGGAGATACAGAATTCCATAGACTACTGGAGATTCACTCAGAAAGGTCCCGAGGTTGAGGAAATATATCTCTGCGGCAGGAGTGTCATGCTGAATGGATTCAAGGAATTCTTACAGGAAAAGGCGAGGATAAAGACAGACTATTTTCAGTCCCTGTCCAACATAGACCTGGAAGAAGAGTATGCTTACCTGAAGGAGCGCGAGATTGAGCTTGGCGTTCTGACGGGTATCTCTTTGAGGCGGATAGGAAAGACGTTTGTCAATCTGGACATATTGCCGGAAGAAATCGAGCGGATGAGGGAGTTCAAACAAAACCGTCCGTACATTTATCTTTCCGCCATCATGGCGGGGCTCATAGCGATAACCCCGACGCTTTTCTTTAACCAGGAGAAAGCGATGCTTAACGGGTTGTTGAACGAGATACAACTTTCTCTCCAACAGTATGAAAAGTATAAACCAGACGTTGAGAAGCTTCGCACGGAGATAGGAGAATTGAAAGGCAGGGGTGGAATCATAAAAGGCGTGATTGATGAAAAAACCGTATGGCTGCGCAGGATAATCGGTCTTGGCAATTCCCTGCCCAGCAGCAGGATATACATAGTTTCGCTCCATCCGGGGCAGACAGAAGCGGCGCCTTCGCCGGTTGCCCCGGCACAGCCGGAAGGGGTCCCTCCGGAAGGTCCAATGCCTCCCGGAGCGCCTCCGCCCGAGATGGCGGCGCCACCGCCGGTCGAGGCTCCGGCGCCTGCCGCTGACGCTCCTGAGGCAGAGACAACCGAGTCTGAAAAAGTTTTCACAATGAACGGCGAGGTAATAATTACGGATATAAAAACGGCTTTCAACGATTTCAAGGATTTTGTGAACAGGCTGTCAAAGCTTGATTACCTGGAAAATGTAACCATAAATTCCTGCGAGATAAATTCTGAGAAAGAAAAACTGGAATTCTCACTGTTTCTTGAATTAAAATGAAAAAGATAAAGAGTCTTCTCAAAAAGTATTCACTGCTGCTCTCGCTGTTGCTTGTTATCGGCATTATCGTTGCGGGACAGCTTTTGAATAAGAACATGAGACTGGAAATCAAGAAGATTGAGGAAGAGATAAAAGCCAAACATACCGAGGTAGCGCAGTACGAGAGGGAAAAGGAAAACGCTCCTTCTCCGGAACTCATAGAAAGATTGACACTGGAAAGGGATTTCCTGAACAAGGAATTTGATTTTTACATGAGTAATTTTTCCACTACCTACCCTGTAATTCCTGAGTTCACGCTCTATCCGTCGGTGGAATTCAAAGAGTACCTCTATTTTTCTGAGGACCGCCTTTATAAGAGGGCGAACAGGAAAAGGGTTACGCTTCCTGCTACGCTTCCTTTCCCATCAACCGGCCTGGTTCCTCAGGAACAGATTCCTACGCTGACGTTGCAGTTTGAGGTTGTCAAGGACATTGTAGGTCTCGTTATCGATTCAGGAGTGACAATCATTGAGAATATTGCTCCGGGGGTTCCGCAGCAGGTAGCTTTCTACCAGATACTTCCTCTCAAGCTGAAGATAGCGGGGACAAGTAATGAAATCGTAAGGTTCCTCAAATACATTGAAAATCCGTCATCGTATTTTGTACTCAAGAATTTTGCGGTTAAGAGAGCGGGAAAAGGGCTTTTCAACGTGGAGGCCGGAGTGAATGCTGTAATGCTCAAAAGTTACAAGAAATCTGAAGGATAAATGATGAAAAACAGGAAAAGAAAGGCGGATGTAATAAGGGAAGAGCGCAAAAGGCAGATGATGAAATTCATTGAAAAAAAGAGGATGAAAATTTTATCTGCCCAGTCGTTTGAAAAAAGTCCGCTCAAGGAAAACAAGAACATAACGGCGCCCTTCCGAAAGAAGGAAGAAAAACCCAAAGAAGTCGAAAAGACCTACATTAACGGGAGTAGCCGCAGGAAGAAACGGAGAGAAAAACTTGCAGAGGTTGCCGCGCAGAAGGAAGAGATAAGAAAAAAGAATGTCCTTGCCCAGCAGCAGGAGAGGCAGAAGAAACTGGAAGAGAGAAGCAGGAAGAAGCTTGAAGCGCTGAAAGCAAGAGAAGATATCCGGTTGCGCAGGGAACTGGAAAAGAAGACCCGCGTTGAACTCGCCGCTCAGAAAACCGCAGCAGTAAAACTCGCAAAAGAACAGAAAAGAAATGCACGTCTTGCGCTTGCCGCGGAAAAAGCGGCGGTGAAAATTGAACGGGAAAAGGTTCGCGAAAGAAGCGCCGGAGAAAAAGCGGTGGCGGTTCACCCCCCAGTGACGAATGTTACCGTTAAAAAGACAACACCTCCTGAAATTCGGAACGCTCAATCACTGAAAAAAAGAGAAGAATTGTTTGCGCGTCTCAGTTCAATAAAGGAAAAGCAGGATGTTGAACGTCAGCAGAAACTGCTCCAAAAGCAGTTAGCTCTTGCCGAGCGGAAGGTTTCTGTGATACGCAGGGATGAAGAGAAAAAGAGAAAGAGGACGGCGGCGCTCAAGGCGAGGGAAGAAGCACAGCTTCGCAAAGAAGAAGAGAACAAGGCACGGCTGGCGTTTACTGCGGAAAAGGCGGTGAAGCTCACCGAAAAATCCGAAATTCCGGAAAAGATAATACTCCCCCCGGCAATTTTCGAAGACTCGCATGCAAAAAGAAAAGAGCAACTGCTGGAATTTATCAGGAGCAGGAAACTTCTTGCCAAACAGGATTCTGAGAGAAGAAAAACTCTGAAATCGGTTGTGAAAGAGAAAAAGGCGAAAGTCATCCCGACGCCTGTTCCTGCGCCCGTTCCGATGCCGGTCGCAAAGCCTTCAGTCGTAGAAAAACTTCAGGCTCCGGCAAGGGTCGCGGCACCGGCGAAAAGTCGTGAAGAGCAAAAGAAGATATCATCACACATTGCAGGTCTTGTCAATGAAGCCAACAGGATAAGCGGTACAGCCGTAAAGAGCAATGTAGCGCAATCTGTTCAGTCCGCGAGGAAATTCATAGCGGGCTTCAGGAGGAAACCGGCGGCTGCGAAGGAACAGGCTTCCGTTCGTTCTGCGAAAAAAATTGTCAGGTACAGAGAACCTTTCCACCTGTTGCCTTTTATAAGAAAGAATGCTTTCAAGTTCGTATTTCTCCTGCTGTGCATCGGATGGTTTGCCGAGATTTTCCTGCTTATAAGAGGATTCCAGGAACCACAGCAGCGTCTCAAGGCGATAGTCGGCGAAGAGCTGTTTACCGACAGACCTTCCAAGTCTAAACAGTCAGCCGGCGAGGTTGTGGAAACGGAAAATTTTTCGATTAGCAAACCCGAGAGAATTGATATTGAGGGAAAACGCGACCCGTTCTCTCCGGGACGGCTGACCATGGATGTTCTGGACAGACCCTCGCCGACGCGTATAGTGCTTGCGCCCAGGCCAGAAGTGATTTCCATCTTGAGACCTTCGAGAACCGTCAGCGTCATCAGGAGAGAGAAACAGATGGAGCCTGATAGGATTGCCGAAGTGACGAAGCCGCAGACGCCGTCGTATCAGACAATTTTGAAATCTGCTCCGCCGTCATCTGTGCCGGCTCCTGTCACTCTCGCTCCTCTTGAGAAACCGCAGAAGCTGGAACCGTCGCCCCTGTTAATGCCTGAGAAACGGTGCGACCTCGTTTATAGGGGAAGGATGCTTGTCGAGGGCGTAGAATATCTGTTCATAGAAGGGAAACAGAAAACGTACAGAGTAACTGTGGGTGATGTGGTTGAAGGATTCAGGATATTGAGAAAAGAGAGCAACAAACTGCACCTTTCAAAAGACGGCATATTATATGAAATAAATCTTGACTGAACACGCATGTTAGTTGATTGCATGAATTACAAGAGGTAATATAAAGGGAGGGGATACAAGATGAAACGTCTACTTAACCTGTGGCTGATACTTCTTCTTTTGCTGTCGATACCGGGCGCCTTAAACGCGCAGCAGCAAAAGGCCGACCTCGACACGATGTATATGCAAGCGGTCAACAGCTACTACTCCAAAAATTACGCTGAAGCCATTACTCTCTTCCGGAAAATTCAGGGGGTTGACCCTAACTTCAGGTCAAGCCAGGTGAGCAGATTTATACGTGTCGCTGAAACGCAACTTGGCAAACTCGGCGTCAAGAAGATATATAAGCCGGCAGAACAGAAGTCCACGGAGGTAGAGGTAGTCCAGGAAGGAGAATATGAAACTTTCGCAAAGGCCGCTCAAAAGGTACTGCTTGACACTTACGCGTTCCTTCAGGAAATTCAGGCAAGGCATAATATAGCGGATTTCGAGATGCTGGAACCGGATTCTACCATAAAGATGGCAAAGCAGGCATACGAGGTCAAGCAATTCTCCGAGTCGATACGCCTGGCCAACAAGGCCCGTATGCAGGTGGAGCAGATTGTGCAGAAAAGAGCGGAAGCGGAAAAACCCGCGCTGGGCATCGTAGGAACCACGCCTGTCACCCTGAATTTGAGCAATAGCGACCTGGAACAGACTCTGAAGCTGATATACGACCTGACTGGGGCGAACATAATTCTGAGCAAGGGCATCACCGGCAGGGTCACGATAAACGTCAAGGATATCCCTTTGCAGAAAGTGCTTGACCTGATATGCGAAGCGAACAGGCTCAAGTATATAGAAGAGGATAAGGTTATCAAGGTGATGACGGAGACAGAATACGACACACGTGCAAAGGCGGTCAAGGAGAAAAGCAGAAGGGTGTTTAATGTTTTCTACGGGGATGCGGCGCTTATCGCCAAATCGCTAAGGGAAACGTTCAAGATGGAGACTATCGTCCATGACCCGCGGACAAACTCAATCATGGTTGACGTGAACAACCCGACATTGCTGCAGCAGATACAGGATATGATATCCTCTCTCGATATGCCGATTTCACAGGTTCTTCTGGAAGCCAAGATTGTAGAGATTGCACTATCCAAGGAGAATTCCTTCTCAATAGACTGGTTGATAAGCTCCAAGATGATTAAAAGCATAGATACCGTCTTAACGGGTCCGCGTTTCGGGACCAATCCGGGGTTTACGCCGGGGATCTCTTCCAGTCTGCCTGCGGGTTTCTCCTTCGGACTGACAAACAATGACGTGAACAGCCTTATAAGCGCGCTTGCAACACAGGGCGATGTCAAACTTATCCAGTCCCCAAAAATTATGTGCCTTAACGGTACAACTGCGATAATCAGGGTTGTTCAGAACTTTCCCTATATCATACCCGAATACCAGCAGACTTATAACCCGACGACCGGAGCTCTTACGGGCAGTCAGCAGACGGTGACGGTATACGAAGAAGACGTTGGCACGGAGTTTGAAGTAACCCCGATTATTCAGAGAAACCGTACGGTTTTCCTGACCATGAATATATATGATTCGCGTCTTGTTGAAGTGAGAAAACTTACCGCCATTGCCGCCGGGCTGACGTATGAGACCGAACAGCCTATAATCTCCACGCGGGAGACCACTCAGAACGTTACCCTCTTTGACGGACAGACACTGGTCATAGGCGGCATGATACAGCACAGGGAAGAGCAGTCTGAAACAGGAGTGCCTTTTCTGCGAAGAATTCCGGTGCTGGGCTATCTTTTCAAAAAGCCGAAGTACACCAAGTCAACCGATGAACTGCTGATGTTTCTCACCCCTTATATTGTAACCACATATCAGGAGGGGGAGACGGTCAGCAGACCAGACCTGAATAAAACGGAAAAAGAAATTGACGGCGGCTTGCTTGAGAAGTTTTAAGTGTTTCGATTACAGGTCTCTGACGGTAAAATATAAAAGGGACGAGTGGAGGATGGGCAGACCTGATTCTGCTGGAGGAATTTGCATCGTAAGATGAACGGGTCAAGGAGGATAGGATGCATAACAAAAGGGGTTTTCTTTTAATTGCGACAACGGTTCTCACACTGGCTTTTTTCGTACAGCTTAACGGTCAGACCGCTTCAAAAACAACAACAAAAAGCACGAGCGGTCGGAGTTCTACCACGTTCAGGGATAAAAAAGAGGATGAAAAGCGCAGGGGAGCCGCAAGGGATTTTATTATGGCGGTAATAGGAGGGATGCTGAGACATCCGGATCCAGCTGTCAGGAAACAGACCATACAGTCCATATCCAGGGGCATGATAAGCGGTGAAGGGACAAGCAACAGAAGCAATTCGGAGAAAGGCGGCATAAGGAGTCTCTTTGCCATGGGCTATGATAACAACAGCGGGGGGTCGAGAGATGACGAGACATCAACGGGCGTTGGCGGGGCGGTCTTTATCCCTGACCTATACGTGCTGCTTTCCGATCCGGACCCCGAAGTAAGAGACATTGCTGCGGTCGGACTGGACATGATTTTTCAGACGGAAACGACACTTTTGAGATTCATGAACGACCCGGAGCCGCTCATAAGGAAATATGCGACACAGATATATTCCAAAAAAGGTTTTTTATTCTCGAACAATGAAAGGAGCTCAAGAAGTGACAACGAGGATATGAGTCAGGTAAGCGACCTGCTTGCGCTCAGGACGATGCTTGTGCATCTGAAGTACGAGAAAGAACCGGGGGTGAGAAAAGCTATAGTGGATTCTATTGACTGGTATATAAGAAGCGGAGGAAGTGAGCAAGACGGAAGGAGCGGCAGTAACAATCAGTTCGCGGGAGACATGTTTGGTGTTGACGTTGCATTGCTGACGAAATATCTCAATGATGAAAATCCGGAATTGAGGAAACAGGCGATAAAAACGATAGCTCTCAGGGAAGTCAGCGACGACGTGTTAATGAAATTGATGGAGAGATACCGCGTTGAGGATGACGAGGCAGTGAAAAAGGAATTGATGACCGCCCTTGATACCATAAGAGCTGTGCAGTACTACAAGAGAGAGAGGGATGGAAGGGGTGGAGCGGGAGGTTCTCTTCCTTCAAGGGTGCTGCCTGGAGCTGATAGGTAAACTTACAGACCTTAGATACAATGAGAAAAAGAACTGGATTTGCCGTGTGTACAGTGTTTTTTTTTCTTTTGCTGACGCGCTGTTCTGCAAAAGACTTTGTCCTTAATTTCAATGATGTTGACATACGCACCTTCGTGAAATTTGTGGGAGAATTCAGTAAGGAAAACTACGTCATAGATCCTGCCGTTAAGGGAAACATAACCATATATTCCAACAGGCCCGTACCTTCAGGAGAGATAGAGACGATATTCAAGGCTGTTCTCAACCTGTACGGTTTTTCCGTTGTCAGGGATGGCGCAATATCTAAAATTATCCCGTCCAGCGATGCCAGAATACGGGTAAAAGATATCAATGTGGGACCCGTGCCTGCAGACAGGATGGAAGATTTTCTCATACAGATAATACCTTTAAAGCACTACCCTCCGGACGTAATTTCGCAGATACTTGCTCCTTATATAACAAAGGGCGGACAGATTACTGTAGATAGCCGGACTAACAGCCTGGTTGTTTCCGACGTCGGCGCAAGCGTGGCGAAGATACAGGATATTATCAGCAAGATTGACGTACCGAGCCCTCCGGGCAAGGAAGTTCTGAAAATCTACCGTCTTGAAAATGCGGAGGCCGAAGAAATTGCAAAGATTCTAACCCAGCTTCTTGCCAGACCGAGACAGCCGGTGCGCAGGGGAGAAGTTCCTGCGATTCAGCCGTCGGTTGTCGCCGCAAAGGCAACAAACTCGCTTATCGTCAACGCCGAGCCTGATGATTTTGATAACATTGAAAGCATCATCAAGGAGCTGGACGTTCTCAGCAACCAGGTTTTGATAGAAGCTTTGATTGTAGAGGTTTCATACGAAACTTCTCAGAAGATAGGGATAGAATGGGCGGGAACAGATACGTTTGATGACGGCAAATTTACCGGCGGCGGGGGAACCAAGTTCGGTTATATAGAGAGCTATGCAAGAACGGGTATAGCTCCTGAAGGTCTTTCAATAGGATTTTTCAAAGGCAACCTGGCATACCCTCTTGACGTAGGCGCCCTGATTAATCTTTATGCCAAGGATACGCATTTCAACATACTCTCTACGCCCCAGATAATGACAATGGATAACACTGAGGCAATTTTCAATGTGAGCGAGAATGTACCGTATCTGAAGGAAACAAGATTCTACAGCAGTACCGTCGGTTCTACGGATGATACCATAAAAAGTTACGACTACAAGGATGTTGGCATAATACTCAAGATTACGCCCCAGATAAGCCAGGATAAATATGTGCGTCTTAAAATATCCCAGGAAGTGACAAAAGTTATAGAAGGCAGTACTACCGAAGCTCTGACAACGGCGAAACGTGCTGTTGATACCACGCTGATAGTTCCCAATAAGAAGACAATAGTTCTGGGTGGATTGGTAAGGGATGATGCCGAGAATTCTGTGCAGAAGGTGCCTTTTCTTGGAGATATTCCTTTGTTAGGACGATTGTTCAGGCACGATTCCAAGAAGACTACCAAGACCAATCTTCTGATTTTTATTACCCCGCATATAATGACTACTTTCGAGGAAGCCGAGGCGATGAAGGTCGAGAAAGAGAAGATTCTGGAAGCAAACAAAAAGAAAGATGGAAAATAAATCCGTTCTATGGATAGAAAATCCGGAAGATATGGTTGACCCGGAGTTGCTCACCTCCTTTCCGTACGCTTTTTTGAAAAACAATTGTCTCCTTCCGCTCAAGAATACAGACGGGGAAATAATAATAGTGACCGATGATCCGCTCAAGACCGATATAGGAGAAATACGGTCGCGGCTGAACGCAGAAGTTAAAATCGCCCTTGCATCGACCGAGAATATCCAGAGGTGTCTTGACAAATTTTACTACCATCCCAGTTCTTCTAAAAAAGTCATTGACGACCTTAAATCAGAGGATATGCTGCATCTCGAGGAAGACCTTGATATTGTTGACGGGATGAATCTTCTCGACCTTGCCAACAAGGCGCCCATAATACGTCTGGTAAACCAGATTCTGTACAGAGCAATCTCCATGAGAGCGAGCGACGTTCACATACAGGGAGGAGAAACTAATCTCAAGGTGAGATACAGGATTGACGGAGTGCTGC
>JAKJFI010000141.1 GCA_022704985.1 Candidatus Omnitrophota bacterium
ATCCTGTATTGGCAGGATCAACTGCAAAGTACAGAGTGGAGGTCCTTGTAACTTTAAAAGTAAGGAAACTCGCATCTGCGTAACCCGCATCTTCAAGCCTGGTTCTGATTGTTTCCCTGCCTTTTAAAGCTTCGGGAAAATCAACGACTGTATAATTGACGGCAGTATCCCTTCCACCGTAAAGACGGCGTCCCTCGGAAAGATTATCTGTTCTGTAATTCCGTCCGCTCGCGGCTGTTATATCGTCCATCGCGGATAATGCACGAACCTCGTCCGTCGTAATCTTGAAATCCAGGCGCTCCCAATTCAGAGGATTGAGAAACATATCAGCCAGTTCGGCAAATGTAACTCTTTCGCCTCCGACATAGGCTGAATTGTAAATTTGCTGGCTGAGATATCCCTGAAAATCTTCTTTTGTTATAAAAAGACCGATAAGCGGCGATACAGATGTTAGCTGCGAATAATAATTATCCACCATCTCCTGCGCGCCTTCCTTCATCTCGCTCTGGTAATATCCTCCGGCGGTTATATAAACCTCTCCTTCTATTCTATTGCCTCCTTCACCGCTTCCCGGCTCGCCTATAAGCCCGGACATTATGTCCAATACAAGAAAACGATTGGCCGGATCCGCATTTATAAAATCCAGAGTATCCTGTGTCCAATTAAGACCGCGGTTATGCAAAGCTACCGAAAGCCGCGCGATATCCGCTTCCGGGTCATCCGGTTCAACAACAAAAATAAAACCGTCTTCCCCGTAACAGGTATTCCATAGATCACTGCCGAACTGCCACATCTCCCCTTCCGGCACTTCATCAAGCGCAGGAGTAACCTCTATATAATCAACGTCTGATCCCCGTCCTCCAAGCCCTTCGTTATAAATATGCAGGGTCCCTTCCGGAAGCGTGGGCAGAACAACGGCGGAACTTCCTCCGCCGCCACCGCCGCAGGCAATTCCCATGGCAAGTAAAATTGCTACAAAAATGCCGGAACATATCTTCCTTGTAATCTTTCTCATGCTGGAATTCCTCCCCTGTTAACCGCTTAAAGTCTGAATATACCATTTTCCCCCATGCGCTTCAAATATTTTCACTCCCTCCCATTCCATTGCGGATTCGGAATAGGAGAAAAGTTGTGTGGTATAATAAAACTATGAAAAGATGGATTTTGACGGCGCTGTTTGCTCTTTCGGCAACGGTTCACCCCGGGGATATGTTTGATTACGAAAAGATAATCACCGAGCATACCCTTGCCAACGGCATGCATTTTATAATCATGGAAGACCATACCGCTCCGGCAGTTTCTTTCGCCATTCACGTCAATACGGGAAGCGTTGATGAAAAGTACGGGGAAACGGGCATCAGCCACCTCATAGAACACCTCGCCTTCAACGGCACTGAAAGAATAGGAACGAGAACCTGGGGGGAAGAAAAAAAAGTGCTTGTTGAACTTGACAGGGTGTATGAGGAGATGCTTCTGATTAAAAGCAGCGTCGGCATTCATGCCGCTAAAAACCGTGCGATAAATCGCACCGCTACAACCACCACAAAAAAATATTTGGAGAAGCTGGAGGAGGAATTTGAAAGGCTGAAAGAGAGAGCCGCGCAATATGCCCAATCTAACGAGTTCGGCAAAATCATGGACAGGCACGGGTCAATGGGGCCCAACGCATACTGTAGTAACGACATGACGGTATTCTGGGTTGAACTTCCATCAAATAAAACAGAACTGTGGGCTCTGCTGGAATCGGACCGCCTCTTCAACCCCGTATTCAGGGGATTTTATGAGGAGCTTGAGGTGGTGAAGGAAGAGCGCAGGATGCGGGTGGACAACTCGCCGTGGGGAAAGCTTATGGAGGAATTCCAGAACATAGCATATAGCGTGCATCCTTACCGCAACCCTGTCATAGGCTACCCTGCCGACCTGGAGAATATGACGCGGCGCAAGGTAGAAAGTTTTTATGTAAAACACTACGTTCCGTCAAATATGGCGGTTGTGATAGCCGGCGATGTGAACCCGAAAGAATTAATCCCGCTTCTGGAAAAATATTTCGGCAGGGTGCCCGGTGGAGAAAGGATTGATACTTTCATCCCTTCCGAACCGCCGCGGGGGAAAACGGAAAGAAGAATAATCGTCAGGATGGACTCGGAACCGATACTGATGGCGGGATTTCCGATCCCCGATGCAAATAACGCGGATATGCCCGCCCTTGACGTATGCGCGGAAATCCTTGCGGGAGGGCGAACGTCAAAACTGTACCGGCGCATAGTCGTGGATGAAAAGACGGGGCTTTCAACCGGAGCATGGTGCAGGACGGCCAAATACCCCGGGATGTTTTATATATGGGCGGTAGCCGCTAAAGGACATACCAACACCGAGCTTGAAACCGCTGTTTATGACGAGATGGAAAAGATGCGGCGGGG
>JAKJFI010000142.1 GCA_022704985.1 Candidatus Omnitrophota bacterium
GCTTTCAGTATCGTTGTTTATGCTGAACGGATAGTTGGCAAGGTCCCTCGCAAGTTCCATCAAAAGAGTTGGGGCGGCATCGTTGCCCGACAGCATTTCTCCGACTCTCCGATACCTGGTATGACTGCTCTTGACCGCATCCAGCCCGTTGCCGGAATCGTCAATCCATTTTTTCGCGCCGGGAAAGCAGAAGTCGTTTGTCCTGAAAAGAACGCCGTCTCCTATAAATTTATAAGTCAGATTTTTAGAGGTATTCTCCACCACCAGCCCTTTATCCCTGTCGGCAAAAAGGAAAATCATCCCTCGGCTGCTTCCCGCCGTGCCGCACGCTCCCCCTCTTATTATTTCCTGCACGACTTTCAGCGCTTCTTCGCAATTGCCTGCCCGTTCGGCGACTATCCTTAACAGGTGGCAATCTGAAAAACCCGTTGAGGAAAGTTCGTCTTTTATTGTGATGGAACCCGAGTTATTAGCCCCGGCAAGTCCCTTTTCATTCAGGAATGTCGCCACCCCGAAATCCCCTATGGTCCCTGCCGCGGTGTACTTGTAACACCCGTCCGCCTGCTTTATGAAAAAGTACTGGGAAAACGGTATCTGGTCCCTGTTCTTATGCAGTATGTTGTCTCCCCCGCGGAGAGAGTTTATGGACAGTACCGAAGAACAGTCCCCTTCCATGCCTACCGGCTTGTTTACGTTGAGCATTATTATATCTTCGGGCGATACCCCTGTGACGGAACGGACGCCTTCAAGTTCTTCCAGCCAGTGCGGGGTGTAAACCTTGAGGATGTCGTTCATTGCCCTAACCTGCGGGCTGAATAGTTCCCTTGTTTTTTTGGAGAGGAGAGACGTTCTCTGCATAAGGACATCCTTAAACATGGAACCGCATGTTGCCCCTGTCTCATAAGGAGTGCCTTTTATTGTAATTTTTTCCATGTGCAATTATTCCCCGGTTTGTTCTGTCTTTTGCGGTTTCAGGTTACGGGAGATGAACTGCCTTCCCTGTCTCTGCCGATTTCTCCGCAGCCAGGCCCACGGCTACCGCCATCCTGCCTATCTCCCCGGAGGCTTCCGGAACCACGCCTTCCCTGATGCACTGTGCGAACCTTATCAATATCCCGCGATTGCCGTCTCCATTGAAAGGACCGGGAATATTACCCTCTGTTTTTATCTCATGCAAAACCCTGTCCCTGTTGCCGGCATACCTGACTTCCACGTTGTTGCCCAGATCAAATCCGCCGGTTCTGACCATGCCTTTGCCGCCCGCCGCTCCCATCTCCCGCATGTGAGTGCCCACCCCGGATTCGTAGCGGTGCGGCAGTCCCGCAAACATGCATATCCCCAGCATTGCCCGTGTACCATTCTCGTAGTCCACGGTTACCCACGCGTTATCCAGTATGTCGCTTTCTATGCCGAAGGGCTTATGGATAACATCCTGTCCCCCGCTGGCAAAGACCCGGCAGGGCTTTGAGCCGGCAAACCAGTTGAAGAAGTCAAAATGGTGGCAGTTTTTCTCCACCAGCAGTCCGCCGGATTTCTTCCTGTCAAACGCCCACTTCATCGTCTCCGGAAAAGGATTGCGGAACTCTTTCAGCCACAGCATGACGGGTTTACCTATCTCTCCCCTGTCAACCAGTTCTTTCATTTTGTTCAAATGGGCATGGTAGCGCATCTGCTGTCCTATCATCAGGACCCTACCTGCTTTGTTTGAAAACTCTATCATCTCGCCACATTCTTCGACGGTCAGGGCCATGGGCTTTTCGCAGTAGACGGACTTGCCGGCCTTGAAGGCATCTATGCAAATATCCCTGTGGGTGAACTGCGGAGTAAATATGAATACCGCCTCTATCTCGTCTGTTTTCAGAATGTCCCGGTAGTCTTTATAAACCCGTACATTCCCGAGTGAATCAGCCACGCTTTCCATGTTCTTCTCGTTAATATCTGCGACGGCGGTTATCCGATAGGCATCGTTGGCGGCTATGATGCCGGCCATGCCTTTTCCACGCAGCCCGTAGCCGATGATTCCCGTTTTGATTGTTTTCGCGGTATTCATTATCTTGCCTCTCCCCGGTATTTTTTCACAGCTGTTCTATTTTTATAGCGTCCATCCAGAAATCGCCCTGGCAGTTAAAGAAAATCGTCAAGGAAAGCGTTGCCGCTTCGGGAGGCGTTTTCAGCATTCTTCTGACAGGCGTCCATTCCTGAACCTTCTCCTTGAATGCGCCCCCGAACCAGACATATTCCTTTACAGGCGTTATATTCTTCCCGGCCGCATCAAGAAAATAGATGCGAACTGACGGGAAAACCGGCTGTCTTAACCATTTGCTGGATTGATCACTGTTTTCTTTTACGTTATCTGCCCTGTAGACAAGAGAGGCAAGGTAAACCCCG
>JAKJFI010000143.1 GCA_022704985.1 Candidatus Omnitrophota bacterium
AAGTATTACCTTTCCCGCCCCGGTATTTCTGGCGAATTCCGCATGAAAACAGCCTATCGGTCCCGCTCCAAGTATAAGGACGGTATCGCCTGTTTCTACCCTGTTCAGTTCCTGCCCGTTGATGACGCATGCAAGCGGTTCCGCTATTGAGGCCTCCTCAAACGAAATGTTATCCGGTACTTTGTTGACACACCCGTTTTTCACCGCGTCTTCCGGTACCAGCATATATTCAGCGAAGCCTCCGTTGTAGTGGTAACCTATCGCTTTCAGGTTATCGCACATAGACTGGTATCCCTTCCTGCAATAGTAGCACCTTCCGCAAGGGATTGCGGGCGCTACGGCGACACGGTCTCCGGGTTTGATGGTTTTCACGTTTTTGCCCGTTTCGCTGACCGTTCCGCTGACCTCGTGGCCTGTTATTCTCGGGAAGACTATGTGCTTGTGTCCGTGGTGATAAACCTTAATATCGGTTCCGCAGATTGCGCATGAATGTACCCTGATGACCAGTTCTTCTTCACCCGGAACAGGTGTTTCAAATTCTTCTATCGATAAATCTTCAGGTTTCTTGAGCACCGCCGCTTTCATCTTTTTGGTCTCCTCCATCCATCTCGTTTGTCATCGCGAGCCGTTTCTTGGCGCGTCAATCTATGGCGCAACCTGTTTCTTGCAACGACAATTGATGAGGAGCTCTTGTTTTATTCTTTGAGATTCTCGTATTCCTCTACTATTTTGCTTATCAACTTTTCGTCCCCTAATCCGGAGATTTCCCCGAGCACAAAGGAGACGCCCTTTTCCTTTATGGTTTGCTGAAGTTCAACCGCTCTTTCATCATTCTGATAATTATAACATAGACAGCGCGCCATAACAAGAAGAATATTTTCAGGATAAATACCCTGCGAAATACACAGCCTGATACCCCCGGCTATTCTGTCATCGGCACCGATTTTTCGCAGAGGGTCCCTGCCTACCCTGTACACGGTATCTCCAAGAGATTTATTGTCGAACCTCTCTATGAGGTCCGAGATGTAGTTCTCAATCTCCGCTCTCTCAAAGCCGTGTTTTTTCATCAGGGCGGATTTTGCTTCCGCCAGCACCCCGTCCAGGAGTTTTCTTATGCCAGAATCTTCCAGTGCTTCCCATATGTACATATAACCCTTGAGATACCCGGCATATGCCAGACAGGCGTGGGAGAGGTTATGTACGAATAGCTTTAGCTCTTCGTACGGAAAAAGGTTGTCAACCGGATAGAATCCTCTTACAGGCGGAACTGCCGCCTTGAACTTTTTCTTCTCTACGGGCAGTATGTTGTACGGCTCCACGGTAACCAACAATGGATATTTCTTTCGAAGCTCAGCGGAGAGCGGCGATACCATCCTGCTGACGACGGTTTCAACAAACCCGACCCTTTTGTCCATGTACCGCCATAACTCTGACGGAAGACATTTCTCAACGGCGCTTTTCAGGATTTTTGAACTGTCCAGAAGGTTCTCGCATATGACTATATTCAGGAAGGCGTCCGGAGATTTCCGCGCTTTTTTTTCTATGCCTCCGGCAAGCATGGGCGCCACTCCATGCATGTTGTTTGTTCCTACTGCGGTGAAGACAAGATTGACTTCGGATATTGCATCGGTGACCGCTTCTTTCTGTGAGAAGCTCAATGCGGATATGTTGGTTATCTTTCTTTCAATTTTGCTTTCGCCTGAAAGCAGCCACAGGGGATACTCGCCTTTTTCGTTAAGCATCCTCACCACGGCATCGACAACGTCAACGAAGACCAGGGAATATCCGGAAGCATTGCATATATCTCCGATAAATCCCCTGCCGATTTGTCCCGCTCCGAATATTACAACGCTTTCTGGCATTCACAAATTATACACCAGAACTCATGATTCTAAAAATGAATGTGGGCAGAATATATGTTCTTCCACACCCGATGTATAATTGAATTCAGGCAATGTGTAAATTTGGAGAAAAATAAAGCACACAAGAAGGATAAAGCCGACAAAGAAATTGTAGTAATCTGAATATCAGGTGGTGGCTCCTTTCTTTCCGGTTTTCTTCTCCATTTCGAGCTGTTTTCCATATTCAAAGCCATCTATCGCTATCTGGCTGTCGCTTCGCAGCGTCCTGCTCTTGGTGTGGTCGGAATTGTAGAAGTCACGCTTATCGAGCATGGGCAGAAATCTTTCATTGAAATCGGTAAAGCTTTCACCGTATATGTGATAGGAATCAATGATATCGGTGTACTGGCCGACAAAAATTTCCTTTCCAGTTCTCGCTGAGATTTTTTCGGCGATTGTCTTCTGCAGGCAGGTCAGTCCAAATAGATTCATAAAAGCGGCCCGGTAGGCATCTCTTGAACGCCAGTGCACGTT
>JAKJFI010000144.1 GCA_022704985.1 Candidatus Omnitrophota bacterium
CAGAGCAGGTGGTTACATTTCTTGAAGAAAATCCGGAGCCGGCCAGGGAGATAATCAACAAGTGCGTGATGACCGCCAAGGCGCGGGATGCGGCGAGGAAGGCGCGCGAACTTACCAGAAAGAAACTTTCCGAAACAGGCGCCCTGCCAGGAAAACTTGCCGACTGCACGGTGAAGGACCCGGCACAGCGGGAGATTTTCATAGTTGAGGGAGATTCCGCCGGAGGCAGCGCGAAGCAGGGCAGAGACAGGTTTTTTCAGGCGATACTGCCTTTGAGAGGCAAGATTATCAATGCGGAGAAGGCGCCACTTGAAAAGGTGCTCAACAACGAAGAAGTGAAGATGATGATAGGCGCCATAGGCGGGGGAGTCGGAGAGGATTTTGACGTATCGAAAACCAGATACAGAAAAATTATTATCATGGCGGACGCCGACGTTGACGGTGCGCACATCAGGACGCTTCTTCTCACATTCTTTTACAGGCAGATGACCGAACTTATCAAGCAGGGTTACGTTTACATTGCCCAGCCGCCGCTTTACAAGGTTAAAAAAGGAAAAAAAGAGTCATATGTGGATACCGAAGCCGAGATGGACAAGATGCTCATCCAGATGGCAAGAGAAAACGTTTCACTCATGGTGCAGAAGAAGGGGAAGCCGGAACCTGCGGGAAGCGACAGCGCGGTGAAGCTGGCAACTTTGAGCAAGCGGCTCAATGAAATCAAGCAGAGTCTGGAAAACAAGGGGCTCGACCTGGGAAAAATCTTTAAGTACCGCAAGGCGAAGGGAATTGTTCCCATGTACTGGATGAAATACGGGGAGAAAGAAGAGTTTTTCCCTACGGATAAGGAACTCTCCATGTTTATGGAGAAACAGAACAAGGACCAGGTGGACCTTTTCTCCAACGGTGATAAAAACTACAAGTTAATCGAGATTTACGAAGCGAGAGACATTGAAAAGATACTGAAACGTCTTGAAGAGAACAGCGTAGACGTGGAACTGCCGTCGGACGAGATTTTTATCATGGAAGACGGTGAAAACAGGCAGGAGAAATACAGTTTCATCGATTTGTACGAAACCCTGAAAAACAAGGGCAAGAAGGGGCTGTCGGTTCAAAGGTACAAAGGTCTCGGGGAGATGAACCCTCTGCAGTTGTGGGAGACCACGATGGACCCAAATACCAGAAGGATGAAAAGAGTTACTCTTGAGGACGTGGTCAAGGCCGAGGAGATATTTACCATCCTTATGGGTGAAGCCGTGGAGCCGAGAAGGGATTTTATAGAGAAGTTTGCCAAAGAAGTCAAAAATCTTGATATCTGAGGAGAAAGAAGAATGGGAGAAGAGGAAAGAATAGTACCGGTAGGCGTAGAAGAGGAGATGAAAGGCTCGTACATTGACTATGCCATGAGCGTCATTGTAGGCAGGGCACTTCCCGATTCGAGGGACGGGCTTAAGCCGGTCCACAGGAGAATTCTTTACGGAATGCTTGAACTGGGCGTTGAACCCGGCAAACCGTTTAAAAAGTCCGCAAGGATTGTCGGAGAAGTAATGGGCAAATACCATCCCCACGGGGATGCGGCGATATACGAATCCATAGCAAGGATGACGCAGGAGTTTTCGTTGAGGTACCCGCTGGTCAACGGACAGGGAAACTTCGGCTCGATTGACGGAGACCCGCCCGCGGCCATGAGGTATACCGAAGCGCGTCTTACCCCCATCGCAATGGAGATGCTGGCTGACATTGAAAAAGACACCGTGGACTTCATGCCGAATTTCGACGAGTCCCTGCAGGAGCCGGTTGTACTGCCCAGCCGCGTGCCGAATCTTTTGATTAACGGTTCTTCCGGAATAGCGGTGGGCATGGCGACAAACATGCCGCCCCATAACCTGACCGAGGTCGTGGATGCGCTGGTAAAACTTATTGACAACCCCGGCATAACTATAGAAGACATTATGCAGATTCTGCCCGGGCCGGATTTTCCTACGGGCGCAACTATCTGCGGCCGCGACGGCATCAGGAGCGCGTATACCACCGGCAAGGGAATAATTACGGTGCGGGGCAGGGTCGAGGTTGAGGAAGACAAGAAAAGGGAGACTATCGTCATAAAGGAACTTCCCTACGAGGTAAATAAGGCGCGGCTTGTAGAACAGATAGCCAATCTCATAGGGGAAAGCAAGATAAGCGGCATAAGCGAAGTAAGGGACGAGTCGGACAAGGAAGGCATGCGCGTGGTTCTCGAGGTTAAGAGGGGAGAGAATTCGGACATAATAATCAACCAGTTGTATAAGTATACCCAGCTGCAGACCTCCTTCGGCATCATCAATCTTGCGCTTACAAACCAGCAGCCGAGACTCCTGAATATAAA
>JAKJFI010000019.1 GCA_022704985.1 Candidatus Omnitrophota bacterium
CCCTCTGTTTCCTGAATTTCTCAAGCCGGGTCTTAAGCAGATTCAACTCAATCATTTTATTTTCCTCAAGGCAAGTCCAAGCGCCACCGTGAACATGCACCCTCTCTTTTTCACGTCTTCCGGAATCAGGAAGGTCTTGGTATTTGTCATATACTCAAGAGGGTTCCAGATAGCAGTCTTGATATCAAGGTTCTTCTCGAAAGCCTCGCATATCCCAGGAATGGTCGCAACCCCTCCGGTCAGATAGAGCGTATCCGGAGACTTTTCGCTCCTTATCTTAAAAAACTCTAAGCCGGCTCTTACCTCGGAATGAAGGTCTTCAAGATCGGATGCCAGAATTTCCTTCAACTCCTCCGCATTTTCCTTCTTACGGACATATATTTCCGCATCTTCCCTTGATATGTTCCTTATTTTAGCAACCGATTCTATAAGATGCTTGCCCCCGAAAGGAATGTCCCTTACGAGTATGAACCCATCCTTTCCCTCGGCAAGCACAAAATTCGTATTCTTGCGCCCGCAGTTTAAAATGAATCTCGGTCCGGTATGTTTCCTGTTGAAGAAATTGAAGCAGTTGAGCGCCGCAAGCGAGTCATGGTCCATTATGAGAGGCTTCAGCCCGGAACGCTGGAGAGTCTTGGTAAAAAATTCACACCTGTCCTTCTGATAACCGACAAAAAACACTATCTTCCTTCCGTCTTTTCTGGGCATTACGAGATAGTCGTATTCAAGATTCCTGGTGCCGCCCGGGGTCACCTGCATCATTTCAAGTTCTATGGCGGACTTTACCTCGGCATCAGAAAGCCTGGGTATATCAAAATAGTGGGTTATAACTCCGGCGCCGCTTACGCCGGAAACCGCTCTTTTTTCTCTGATGCCGTGCTTCTGTATGAAATCCCTGAAAGATTTTACAAACGAATCCTGCTCTCTCTCTATAAGGCTTGTCCTTAATTCAGGGTGCGGGTTGGGAAAATACCCTATATTTTGCAGTATGAACTTTCCGTTTTTCTCATACCCTTCGACAAGCTTAACGTAACAGGAGCCCACATCCACAGCCAGCTGGTATTTCATGGCGATTTCCGTTTATCTTCATAGCAGGGACGGATATTCAGCATCCTTCCGCCCCTGCATGAGATGAAGAATTTATTACCTTGCGTTTTTTATTCCACATTGAAATCATACACAAGGTCATCTGCGCCACCAGCGGTGGTATAAGTCAATGTGACCTTTATGTTGGAAGCAACTCCGGTACCCGTAGTCTCGACCTCAAATCCATCTGTATCCGCTTCCGTTACGGTGTATGTCGTAAAATACTTGTTTCCCTCGCCATCCACACCGAGTTCATCCTGATCAGCAGTGTATTCCTTGTGTTCTGCATAGTACACCCTCTCTGCGGTCAGAACAGAGCCGAGAAGAGCCGCGCCCTCGGATGCCCCCTCGCCCTGTTTATCTGTCCCTTGAACAGGGGTATAGCTACAATCGCCAGAATGCCGACGATGATGACAACGGTCATCAATTCAATCAGCGTAAAACCGCCACTTCTTTTATTCCTACTCATTTTCCATCCTCCTTTGCCCCTTTTCCGGGGTCTTTAAAAAAATTTTGTCCTGCGAGTATACTATAAAGAATAGCTTTTGTCAAACTTTTTCAGCGCATCGCGCCCGCCAGGTTGAATATCGGCAGGTATATTGCCAGAACCACTATCCCCACTATCACGCCCAGACTGACTATCAATAGCGGCTCAATGATGGAATCGAGAACGTTAAGCGTGGCATCCACCTCGTCACGGAAAAAACGAGCAGTCCTTTTAAGCATATCCTCCATCTTGCCTGTTTCTTCACCCACGACAACCATCCTTGTAAGGATTACGGGAAATATCCTGTATTTTCTCATTTCCGTACCCACGAGAGAACCTTTCAGCACCCCCTCTCTCACCTTATTTATGGTTTTTTCAAGAACCTTGTTGCCGGTGGTTCTCGCAACGATATCCAAGGCCGAAATTATGGGAACACCGCCTGCAAGGAGGGTAGCCAGAGAACCGGCAAACCTTGAAAGACTTATCTTCAGCATTAACTGGCCTATAAGCGGCATCTTCAACTTGGCTCCGTCGATTTTTTCCCTGCCTATGGGGGTTTTATTGAAGAAATATACAAAAACTGCAAAGAGAAGGAGCAATATGAGGATGAACGGTAGAGCGGAAACAAGAAAACCGCTTATGGCCATTACTACAACGGTAAACTTTGGAAGCTGTGAACCAAAATCATTGAAAACTTCCCTGAACTTCGGAAGGAGGTAAAGAAATACGAAAGCTACCACCCCTATGAAAAAAGCCAGTACCACTGCGGGATAGCTGACAGCCTGCTTCACCTTGCTTATCAGCGACAGCTGGTCCTCAAGATTTGTTGCAATCTCCGCTATAACCTCCGCCAGACTGCCGCTTTCCTCTCCGGAAGTAACAAGCGCAACATAGAGTTGTGAAAACACCTTAGGATATTTGGCAAGTGCCCTTGAAAGATTGTTTCCTTCCTGTATATCCTTCTTGATGTTTTGCAGCACTTGCGAGAAATACCGGTTCACAGTCTGCGTGCTCAAGTCTTCAAGCGTTTCAATGATAGAAACACCCGCATCCAGCATGGCGGCGGTCTGCCTGGTGAATATCGCCAATTCGCGCAGTGAAACCTTGCCTCGTTTTTTCGCGTAAGATTCCTTCTTTGCCGCGGCCTCTCCCTGTCCCGCCGCGTAAATGTTTATGGGAAAAAGGTTTTGTTTCCTCAGGCGCGTGACAACCATCACGTCAGAAGGAGCCTCAATAACACCGTCCACCTTGTTGCCGGAAGCGTCCCGCGCGAGATATTGATATCTTGCCATAATTACACCATTGTCTTACTCAAAAATTCGTCAACCGTAGTCATGCCTGCAAAAACCTTTCTCAATGCGGCATCCCGCAAGGTGGAAAACCCGTGTTTTCCACATAATTCCCTGAATTCCTCTTCTTTGCCGCCTTCTATGATACCTTTCTTTATCTCTCGGTTTACCTCAAGAACCTCAAATATTGCCACCCTGCCGTGATAGCCGGTGAAGTTGCAAAGACTGCATCCCTTGCCCTTATATACCTTGCCGTCTTTAAGGGAGATGCCCATATTCGCAAGGATTTCCGCTCCCTCCACGTCTTCCTGCTTGCAGGTTTTGCAGATTCGCCTGACAAGCCGCTGAGCCATTATCAGGTGAAGCGATTCCGCTATCAGGTAATTGGGAACGCCCATATAGTTCAAACGTGAAATAGTTGAAACTGTATCGTTGGTATGAAGTGTCGAAATCACCAGGTGTCCGGTAAGCGCGGACTGTATGGCAATCTGCGCGGTCTCAAGGTCCCTTATTTCTCCTACCATTATTATATCCGGGTCCTGTCTCAACATGCTTTTGAGTATTTCAGCAAAGGTAAGCCCTATCTTGGGTTTTATCTGCACCTGTGTGATGCCCTGCAATTCGTACTCAACCGGGTCTTCTATGGTAACAATATTCTTTTCCGGAGTATTTATGAAATTTAAGCCGGAATAGAGCGTCGTCGTTTTTCCCGAACCCGTGGGACCAGTCACTATTATCATCCCGTAAGGTTTCTTCAACCCTTCTTTATAGGTCCTTTCTTCCTCCGTTTCAAAGCCTATCGCGTCAAGCGTCTTTACCAGAGACTGCCTGTCGAGAAGACGCATGACAATCTTCTCGCCGTAAATAGAGGGCATTACTGAAACCCTTATATCTATGTCGCGCGCCCCAATCTTTATCTTTGTCCTTCCGTCCTGGGGGAGACGCCTTTCTCCGATATCAAGGTTAGAAAGTATCTTAAGACGGGTAACAACGCCGGCAAAAGCCGCCTTGGGAGGAGGCGGAAACTGGTGCAGGGCTCCGTCTATCCTGAAACGGACCGATATTTTTTCCTCCTGCGGCTCAAGGTGAATATCCGTAGCCCTATTTTCCACCGCCTCAAGGAAGAGAGAGTTTACGAACCTTACAATCGGCACGTCGTCCGCGGCGACCAACAACTGGTTTACGTCAACACTGTTTTCGTCTTTTTCCTCGGCTTCGAGCGCGGATGCGTTGCTTGACAGGTCCATCGTCTCCTGGTAATACTTGTCAAGATATTCCTCCAACTTTTTCCTGTCCGCCCTTACAACCTTTACCCTGCAGTTAGCCATTCTCATCACGGTATCAATAGCTATTATATTGCTGGGGTCGTCCATCGCCACCACCAGCTTCTCATCCTCCATAGCCACAGCAAGCACATTGTATCTCCTTGCTATGTTTTCTGGAATGAGCTTCACGATATCCTGTCTTATGCACTTGACTTTTTCAAGGTTGATAAAATCGGATTTCTTCTGCTCCGTAAGACATTCAACTATCTGGTCATTGGTTACATATCCCTTTTCAACCAGCACCTCGCCGAGAAATTTCTTCTCCACTGACTGCTGTATCAGGGCGCTGTCAAGCTGTTCAATGGATATCAGTCCTTTTTCCAGTAATATCTGTCCCAACTCTTTTCTTTCCATTCTTCCCATGTAAAACACCCCCTGTTATTGTCTTAGGGCCTTTTTTTGTCCTGCAATTCAAGCATAAAATAAGTTTATTGTCAAATTTTTTTATTTTGTCTTCTTCCCAAAGAAGGTTATAATTCAGCGATGGAAACGGAGAAAGGCAGGAAACGGATAAATGAACTGGTAAATCTGCTGACACGTTACAACTACATGTACTATGTTGAAAACAATCCTGTTGTAACCGACTGCGAATATGACAGGCTCTACAGAGAACTGCAGGAACTTGAAAAACTTTTTCCGCAATACGTTCATGAAGATAGCCCCGCGAGAAGAGTAGGGGGCGAACCTCTCAAAAAATTCCCCGCGGTAGAGCATAAAATACCCATGTTGAGCATCGACAACACCTACTCAAGTGAGGAGTTGTTTGAATTCGACGGGAGGGTAAAGAAATTTGCTGGAATATCGGAAAGCGTAGAGTATGCCGTCGAATTGAAATTTGACGGGGTTGCGGTTTCCCTTTCGTATGAGAACGGACGTTTTATCCGCGGAGTAACGAGAGGCGACGGATGGAATGGAGACAACATCACCGAGAACCTTAAGACGGTAAAAACTCTGCCGCTCTCCATCCCCTGGAGAAAACAGCTTGAAGTCAGAGGCGAGATTTACATGGGAAAAGACGACTTCGCAAGGATAAATTCCGATAAGAAGCAAAAAGGAGAACCGCTCTTCGCAAACCCCAGAAACGCCGCCGCCGGCTCGCTGAAACTGCTCGACCCGAAAACTGTTGCCGAAAGGCGTCTGCTTCTTTTCATATACCAGGGTTTTGCGGAAAACGTCTGCAAGACCCACATGGAAATGCTGGAGTTTCTCAGGAACGCGGGCTTTCCGGTAAACCCGCACAGGAAGCTTGCCGCAAACATTGATGAAGCGGTTGCCTACTGCAACCTATGGCAGGAACGCAGAAGCAATCTCCCTTACAATATAGACGGGATAGTAATAAAGGTCAACTCCTTCATGCTTCAGAAAAAACTCGGAACAACTTCTAAATCTCCCAGGTGGGCGGTCGCTTATAAATTCCCCGCGCAACAGGTGGAAACAACGCTCAGAGAAGTAATCGTGCAGGTTGGAAGAACCGGAACGCTCACGCCGGTCGCGGCGCTTGACCCTGTCGAAGTGAGCGGCTCAACGGTTTCAAGGGCGACACTGCACAACTTTGACGAAGTGACACGGCTGGGACTCAAAACCGGAGACAGGGTATTCGTAGAAAAGGGCGGAGAAGTAATCCCCAAGATAGTCAAGCCGATACCGGAAAAACGCGCTGGCAGTGAAAAAGATATCCCCCTGCCTTCCGAATGCCCGGTTTGCCGAAGCGCTGTTGTAAGAGACAAGGAAGGGGTAGCCATAAGATGCCCCAACGTCCGCTGTCCGGCGCAGGTGAAGGAACGGATAATACATTTCGCATCAAGGGACGCGATGGACATAGAAGGGCTGGGCGAGAAATGGGTGGATATCTTCGTGGAGAAAGGGCTTCTTTCCGATTACGGCGACATATATGAAAAACTCACATACGACGAACTTCTCGGTATGGAACGGATGGCCGAAAAATCCGCGGGAAACCTCATGGAAGCTATCAACAGGAGTAAGGGCAGACCGTTCGCCAATCTCATATTCGCCCTCGGCATAAAGCACATCGGAATAAACGCAAGCGAGCTTCTCGCTGAACGGTTCCGCTCGCTTGACGACCTGGCAAGCGCGGAAGCGGAAACCCTTTCAACAATACCCGAAATAGGTCCTATCATGGCGCAAAGCATAGTGGATTTTTTTACAAACGATGAAAACCTCCGCGTAATCGCCAAACTCAAGAAAGCCGGAGTAAAGACAGAACGCGCGGAAAAGAGCGCAGAGAAAAGCACCAGGCTTGCAGGCCTGACCTTTGTCATCACCGGAATACTGAAAGGTTACACCAGGGAAGCCGCAACATCCCTTATAAAAAACGCAGGCGGAAAAGTGACAGGTTCGGTTTCGTCCGCAACGGACTATCTCGTATGCGGCAGCGAACCCGGTTCAAAACTTGAGAAAGCGCGGGAACTGAACGTTAAAATCATAGATGAAATTGCTCTCGAGGCGCTCATATCCTCTTCCCCTTCGCCTCTCCGGGGAGAAGGGCAGGGTGAAGGGGATGAATCTTCATGATGAAAGACCCGAAAGAACTGACCGATTATTTTCTCCAGCACCTTCGCATTGAGCGCAACCTCTCAAAAAATTCCATAGACGCCTATTCGCGCGACCTTAAAAAATTCATGGAGTTTCTTCACGCGAACGGGCACAGACTCACAGGACTGGATACCGAAAGAGTCACGGGCTTCATCCTTTTCCTAAAGAAAAAAGGACTCTCCTCCTCTACCATTATCAGGACACTCTCTTCGGTAAGGAGTTTTTACAAATTCATGGCGGGACAGGGCATCATAAGGGAAAACTTACTGCCTCCCCTTGAATCGCCGAAAACACACAGGAGCCTGCCCGAAGTGCTCACAAGGGAAGAGATTTCTTCCTTTATCCGGAACGTTTTCCCTTCAAAACAAAAGACAAGAAATTTAGCTCTCATTGAGCTCATTTACGGAGCAGGACTAAGGGTCTCCGAGGCATCATCTATAAAAACTGAGGACATAAACCTTGAAAAAAGTTATATAAGGATACGCGGCAAGGGGAATAGGGAACGACTTGCTTTTCTCAATCAACATTCCCTCTCAGCGATAAACGATTATCTCAAGGAACGCTCAAAGAGCAAAAAAGGGACTGGTTCTCCATATCTTTTTCTAAACAACAGGGGCGGCCGGCTTTCAAGACAGAGCATCTGGAAACTGGTTAAGAAAATCAGCGCACTAACAACCCCCTACAGAAACGTATCGCCCCACACACTGAGACACTCCTTCGCGACACACCTGCTTGAGGGAGGTCTTGACCTGCGGATAGTTCAGGAACTTCTCGGGCATAAAAGCCTTGCCACAACTGAAATATACACCCACGTGAACAAAAAACAGATTCAAAGCATCTATAAAAAATATCACCCCCGCTCCTGAATATTCCCCACGAGCGTGGGGATGAACCGGAACAAATATCCTGCGGGCAATTTTTCCATTTCAAGCATTGCCCTTTGAGGATTTGAGATTTTTCCGCCTTTTTCTGTTTACAGCAGGAAGGACTTTACAACAGGGACGGCGCCTTCTTTAAGAGTGGACTTAATGCGCTTCCCACTATTTCAGTTATGTCAGGTCCGACTGATTTGATTGTGCCTCTTGCGGAAAACAGCGCTTTGACTAATTTATTATCTTTGTCTGTGAGCGCAATATAAAATTCCTCGCTGCGGCTTTTTCTGATAGGAGCGAAAACAGAAGCTACATAATCATCTAACTGCGCGGGTGTTTTTGGCTTGAACTTCGGGGCCGGGAAACGTTGTATTTCCCGATAATATCGTCTGGGCGCCCTGGATCCAGACTCTCCTTCATGGGTTTGTAGATTACCTGTTTCTTTCGCTTGTTTTTCTGCATATCGAAATAAATCCTCCTTTATTACCTTACCTTTTTCCGGCGCCTCTGTCAATACTTCCTTCTGTCCCGCCTTCATCCCTGTGGGATTTGAGGCGCATCCACTTCGTATCCAGTTTCGCAAGAGAGTCATATGCCCTCGCCATGTAAAGCGAATCAAGGACAGCCATGGCGGTCATCGCCTCGGCTACCGCGTAAATTCTTGCCACCAGGGTAGGGTCCCTTCTGGTTATAGGGCTTAACTTCTCCTCCTTCATCTTCTTCATGTTAATGGAGGTCTGCTCGATGGATATGGTGGGGGTCGGTTTTACCGCTATCCGCAGGACGATGTCTTCCCCGTTTGTAATCCCTCCGAGAAAACCGCCCGCATTGTTCGTTCTGAACCTTACCCTGCCGTTTTTTGTCATGTACGGCTGGTCGTTGTTCTCCGAACCCTTCATGCCGCCCACCCGGAAGCCCGCTCCGAATCAGCTTGTCAAAGACCGGCTCGCCCAGTCCCGGCGGCACGTTGTGGACGATAAGCTCAATAATACCTCCGGCGGTATCGCCTTCATCCTTAATCTCAAGCACTTTCTTCTCCATTCTCACCGCGGCTTCAATATCAGGACAGTTTATCTCGTTTTTCCTGTAGTTTTTCTTTATTGCTTCCCACGTCATATCCTTTGCCCGTATCCCCATGCACTCCTTCGTATATGCGAGCACTTCAATCTTTTCCCTCTGGAGGATAAATTTTGCCACGGCTCCTCCGGCGACCCTTCCCACGGTCTCCCTTCCGGATGACCTTCCGGCACCGCACCAGTCCTGCGCCTCGCCGTACTTCAGGAAGAATGAATAGGTTGCATGCCCGGGTCTGAATATGTCTCTGTACGCTCTGTACTGGTCGATGTGAACCTTCTGGGTGTCAACGTTGTAGATGATAATCCCTACAGGAGCGCCGGTCGTCACCCCGTCCTGTCCGATACCGGCAAATATATCGCACCGGTCCGTTTCCTTCCGGGGGCTGTTGAGTTTTCCGTGTCCAGGCTTTCTCTTGTCGAGCTCTTTCTGGATAAACTCTTTCGTCAATCTCAATCCCGGAGGAACTCCGTCAACTATTACGGCAAGACCAGAACCTTTTCCTATACCGTAAGACTCCCCGCAGGTAGTAACGCGAAATATCCTTCCAAAAGTATTTCCCAGCATGTTAGCCCTCCATTGCCCCGCTCGTTGTTCTTTGTCATTGCGAACGCTTGTTGCGAAACAGTCTCGTGAGATTGCCGTGAGGCTTCGCCCCTTGCAATGACGACGCGGGAATGATTAACCTTTATCCGTTTTTATTTTTGCTCCTATATTTTTCATCAGCTCTACGAAACCGGGAAAGGTTACGTCAACTGATTCCGCTGTATCTATTCTCGTTATGCCGCGTGCTACCATGCCTGCCAGAGACAGCGCCATAACAACCCTGTGGTCGTGATGACCTTTAACAGAGGCCCCTGTCAATTCGCTATGATTGATTATCAATCCGTCTTCAGTTTCCTTTATGTCCGCATTCATCTTCTTTAATTCTTCCGCCATTACTTTTATCCTATCAGTCTCCTTTATCCTTGCGTGCGCTACGTTAAAAATCCTGGTGGTGCCTTCCGCGAAACACCCGGCGACAGCCATAGCGGGCAATGCATCCGGGGTATCGTTGAGGTTCAGTTCCGCACCTTTCAGTCTGCCTCCCCGGATACGCACGCCGTCTTCCTCCACCGTTATCTCCGCACCCATCTTCTTCAAATATCCGGCAACCGCTTTGTCTCCCTGGACGTCGTTAATATCCAGTCCAGTCAAAAGGATATCGGATTCTGTTACCGCTCCCGCCACGAGAAAAAAGGTTGCGGAGCTCCAGTCGGCTGGCACCGCCTTCTCAAAAGACCTGTACCTCTGTCCGCCCTTTATACTGAAGCGCGTAAAACCGTCATTCTTGCCGTAAACAATCCCCTGTTCATCCAGCCACTTCAACGTCATCTCTATGTACGGAACCTCGCGGACATCCTCCACGTCAATTTCCGTGTCCTTTTCCGCAAGCGGAGCAACTATAAGCAGGGAAGAGATAAATTGTGAACTGACGCCGTTTACCCTGGTGTTGCCGCCTTTTATCCGTCCCCTTATCCTGATAGGGGGCTTTCCGTTATCCTGCAAAGATACGCTGTGGACGCCCAGCGGTTTCAGGGCATCAAGCAGCGGCTGAACCGGCCTTGTCCGCAACGATTCATCCCCATCGAGAACGGCATCGAAATTACCGAGCGAAACTATCCCCGTGAGCAGGTTCATTGAGGTGCCGGAATTTGCCAGATACAACGGCTTCCCGGGATTATGCGGATTCCCGTTGAAACCATTGATTATCCACTTATCACCCTGTGTTGTTATATCCGCTCCTAATTGTCTGCATCCATTGACAGCCGCCAGCGTATCCGCGGAATTCAAGGGATACCTAACCGTGGAAATTCCGTCTGCAAGGGATGCTATGACCACGCCCCTTATCGTATGGGATTTTGACCCCGGGACAACAATATCTCCCTTCAGTTTTCCCGTAGTTTCGACTATCAATTCCATAACGGAAAGGTTACCATAGAAACCTCTTATTCATCAAAACTGTCTTGTTTAACGACCTTTTTTGATATATAATTCAACCATGAAAGAGATAAGGCTCAACCTGGCAAGAAACAGCCGTTATTCTGTCTATTGCGGATATCCGCTTGAAAAAATAGGCCGCCGTCTGGCACATAAAAAGTACGGAAGAAAATTAATGCTCCTGACAGATTCCAATGTTTTTCCCCATTACGGAGATACGGTACGCAATTCCCTCGCCGGCGCAGGAAAGGAACTAATTGAAAAAATCCTCGCCCCCGGGGAGAAAGCAAAACATTTTGAAAAAGTCTCTGAAATCTTGGA
>JAKJFI010000145.1 GCA_022704985.1 Candidatus Omnitrophota bacterium
TATGCAGAGAATAAGGGAAGCGGCGGAAAAGGCTAAAATAGAGCTTTCTTCCACCGTGGAAACCGAAATAAGCCTGCCGTTTATAACCGCAGACCAGAATGGGCCGAAACACCTCCAGATGAAGATAAGGCGTTCAAAACTGGAAGAATTGATTGCGCCGATTGTGGACAGGTGCAAGGAGCCCGTCAGAAAGGCTATCGCGGATGCGAAGCTGAAGAACTCTGAAATCAACAAGGTTATTCTCGTTGGCGGGCCCACAAGGATACCCCATGTGCAGAAGTTTCTTGAGGAATTCATAGGAATAAAACCGGAGAGAGGCGTAGATCCTATGGAATGCGTATCTATAGGCGCCGCCATCCAGGGAGCGATTTTAGGCGGAGAGGTGAAGGACAAGGATATCCTTCTTGTCGACGTCACACCGCTTTCTCTGGGCGTTGAGACGCTGGGAGGCGTGTTTACAAGAATCATAGACAGAAATACCACGATTCCGGTGAAGAAAAGCCAGGTGTTTTCAACGGCGATGGATAATCAGACGTCGGTTGAGATAAACGTGCTTCAGGGTGAACGGCCGATGTCGAAGGACAACCTGAGCCTTGGCAATTTTCACCTGATGGGACTGCCTCCGGCTCCCAGAGGGCTTCCTCAGATTGAGGTGTCTTTTGACATAGACTCAAACGGAATTCTTAATGTTACAGCAAAGGATAAGGGCACAGGAAAGGAACAGTCCATAAAGATTACCGCATCCAAAAAGCTATCGAAAGAAGAGATTGACAGGATGGTGAAGGAATCGGAACAGCATGCAGAGGAAGACAAGAAGCAGAAAGAAATCATAGAGGTTACGAACCAGGCGGATTCGCTGGTTTACACCGTTAATAAAACCTTGAAGGAGCATGACGATAAGATTGGCGCTGCGGAAAAGAAGGAGATACAGGATAAGGTAGATGCGCTGAATAAGCTCATACAGGCGGAACCGAAGGATGTTGAGGCTATAAAGCGGGGGATGGACGAACTGCAGCAGGCTTCGCACAAGATTGCCCAGGTTGTTTATCAGCAGACTCAGCAGGCAGGGCAGGGGGGCGCAGAAGGTCCGCAGGCTCCGCCCCGGGAGCCAGAAGGAGAGGGACCGAAACAGGAGAGGGGCAATGTGGTTGATGCGGAATACAAAGAAGTTGACGACCAGCAGAAATAACGGTCAGGCCTGGACACTTGACAAAAAGGCGTGTTAATAAAATGAGGTATGTGAGAGTTATAGCGGACGGACTTGAGGGGAATGGAGAGTACGGGATTTTGCAGGGGGATGAGATTGAGTTGATAAAAGGATCTCTGCTTGCCGGCAAGCCGGAGACGTCCGGGAAGATAATTCACGTCGATGAGGTGAAAAAGTTCCTGCCACCGGTTGAAACTTCCAACGTCATTGCGCTCGGGCTCAATTACAGGGAACATGCAAAAGAGAGCAGGATGGAACTGCCTCCGGCTCCGGTAGTATTCCTGAAATCCGTTACGGCGCTTACAGGGCATCTGCAGAATATAGTTCTTCCAGCTGAGGCCCCGGATTTCGTTGATTATGAAGCGGAATTGACAATAGTAATCGGGAAGCGTGCAAAAAACGTGGTCGAAGAAAGAGCAATGGAGTATATTCTCGGATATACCTGCGGTAACGACGTGAGTGCCAGAGACTGCCAGATGAAATATGACCGGCAGTGGGCAAGAGCAAAATCTTTTGACACGTTTGCTCCCGTTGGACCGTATATTGCTACGGATATAAATCCGGATAATCTGAAGGTGCAATCCAGGGTGAACGGCGAAATTATGCAGGACTCAAATACCTCGGATATGATATTCGGCACCAGTAAAATAGTTTCATACCTTTCGAGACAGATGACTCTATTGCCCGGTACTCTCATTATGACGGGAACCCCTTCAGGGGTCGGTTTTGCCAGGAAGGAACCTGTTTTTCTGAGAGAAGGCGATACGGTGGAGATTGAAATTGAAGGGATTGGGGTATTGAAGAATACAGTCTGCAGGGAATAATCTCTTTACCATCTTTCTCCACCAGGGGGCAGAGAGGGAATCTCAACGCTTTTAACTCATTCTCTCCTCAGCAGGGCGAGGAGGCATATGTGCGGGGAAAGGGTTTTGCTGGCGGGTAAGCTGGATGTGCTTGAGCATTACGAGTGAAGAGCGTTCAGCTTCGTTGAGCTTGAACGAAATGAATTTTATAGTTTCCTGAAGGTTCGGGATAAGAACATACTCGAGTGCGTTCACCCTTCTCCGCGTCCTTTCAATC
>JAKJFI010000020.1 GCA_022704985.1 Candidatus Omnitrophota bacterium
CCTGCGTGTCGGTATATGATACCGCAAAGAAAATTTTCATCCTTGACAGGATAGAGTATCCCGCAGAAGTTACGAGGAAGAAGATAATTGAGAGGGAATTGCCCTCCGTGCTTGCCCGCCGTATAATTCAAGGTATATAACCGCTTCGAGAGAAAATTCCAGGCACTAAATCCGTAACTCGAAACAAGTTTCAAATTCCAATATTTCAAATCTCGAATTTAACTATATTCCCTTCTTGCCCCGCCTCTCTCCTGGCTTAGAGGAATGAAAGGTGAGGGATGTATTTGTGATTTGGAGCATGGAGATTTGTTTGGAGTTTAGCGTTTCGTGCCTGGAGTTGCTGAATTTTTCCGGGGTGTGGTATTATTAGCGCATGAGTAAGAAGATAATGAATGGGAAGGATATTCAGAAAGTTCTCAAGAAAACCGCGGCAATCATAGAGAAAGAGATGGGTCTTTCCGATACCGTTATCATAGGTATCAGGAGGAGAGGCGCGGTTCTCGCGGACAGGCTCAAGGAGGCTTTTTCAAATAAGGACGTGCCTGTCGGGTACCTTGACATAACGCTGTACCGCGACGATTTCAGCAAGATAGGCGCGCATCCAGTGGTCGCAGAAACAGATGTCCTTTTCAACATAGACGATAAGAATATCCTTCTGGTGGACGACGTGTTTTTTACCGGCAGAACGGTCAGGGCCGCACTCGATGCGCTCGTTGACCTGGGCAGACCTGCCGTCGTCAGGCTTTTTGTCCTTATTGACAGAGGACACAGAGAGTTGCCTATCAGCGCCGATTTCGCAGGAAGGCAGGTCAAGACCGCATTCGATGAGATGGTGGAGGTCAGGCTGAAGGAGATAGACGGCAAGGATGAAGTACTGGTGGAAAAAAAATGAAATGGCAAAGGAAAGACCTTATAGGCCTTGAAGAACTTGCAAGGCATGAGATAGAAACGATTCTTGATACCGCAGTCACGTTCAAGGAAGTCAGTACCAGGCAGGTCAAGAAGGTTCCACCCCTGCGCGGGAAGACTGTGGTCAACCTCTTTTTTGAACCGAGCACCCGTACTAAAACCTCTTTTGAGCTTGCCGCAAAGCGTCTTTCAGCTGACGTCCTGAGTTTTGAAGTTTCAACGTCAAGCATTTCAAAGGGGGAGACAATTATTGACACGGCCCAGAACATCGAGGCGATGAAGGTGGATTGTTTCATTGTGAGGCATTCGATTTCCGGAGCGCCGGAACTTATAAGCAGGAACGTCTCTTCCGCTGTCATAAATGCGGGCGACGGGTGCCACGAGCATCCCACGCAGGCGCTTCTGGACCTGTTTACGGTCAGGGAACATTTTGGCAAGATAGACGGTATAAAGATTTCCATAATAGGAGACATCCTTCACAGCAGGGTTGCCAGGTCGAACATATGGGGATTCTCCAAGCTCGGCGCGGACGTCTGCCTGTGCGGTCCGCCTTCAATAGTGCCGCCTGAGGTGGAAGAGATGGGAGCCAGGGTTACGTATGACATCGGGGAAGCCATAATAGACGCTGACGTCATTTACCTTCTCCGATTGCAGAAAGAGCGGCAGAAAGAGAATTTTCTCTCTTCTTTGAAAGAATACAGCGCTTTCTATGGAATGGATGAATGCAGGTATGAAAAGATAAAAGATGGCGCCCTCATCATGCATCCGGGTCCAATGAACAGGGGCGTTGAGATAAAATCCGGTATCGCCGAAAAACAGAACGCCCGCATACTTGAGCAGGTTACAAACGGTATAGCTGTTCGTATGGCAGTTCTCTATCTTACCGTTGGAGCGGGAAGCAGAAAATGAGCGCGAAGCTTGCAGAGGGGCTGGATTACGAAAAAGAACTTAATCCCCGGCAATTGGAGATAGTGAGGGAAACGGAAGGCCCCTGTCTTGTTCTGGCCGGAGCCGGTTCAGGAAAAACTCGCGTGCTGGTTTACAGGGTCTGCCGTCTGCTTGAGAATGGTGTTTCTCCGTCTTCCATCTTCCTGGTTACGTTTACCAACAAGGCGGCAAGGGAGATGATTTCGAGAGTTGAAACCCTTCTGGGAACATATCCCGCGGGACTCTGTGCCGGAACTTTCCATCACATAGGAAACAGGTTGCTCAGGGTTTACTGCGGCGTACTGGGTATCGAACCGAACTATACCATACTTGACGAAGAAGACAGCATAACGATGCTCAAGGAAATTGCCGGGAATTATTCCGGGCAGGAAGAACTGCCAGCGCCCGCAGGCATAAGGAAGATTCTCAGTTTGTCGGTGAATACCCTTGAGAGTATAGCAGATATCGTGAACGTCAGGTTCCCGAAACAGTCCGGTCTTATACCGTGTTTTAGGTTGATAAACGAGGAATACCAGAAGAGAAAAAGAAAACTGAATCTCATGGATTACGACGATCTCCTGTTTTTCTGGTACAGCCTGTTGAAGCACGAGAGTGCGGGTGAAGAAATATCGGAGAGATTCAGATATGTTCTCGTTGACGAGTACCATGATACCAACAAGCTCCAGTCCATGATTTTGTATCTCGTCGCTAAGAAGCACGGGAATATAACGGTTGTCGGAGACGATTCACAGAGTATCTATTCATTCAGGGGCGCCACCGTGAACAATATCATGGAATTCCCTAAGATATATCCCTCCGCACGGACATTTTACCTGGATATGAATTATCGTTCCACGCCGCAGATACTTGATTTTGCCAACGCGAGCATATCCCGTAACCGTGTCAGATTTCCAAGGAAACTGAAGAGTGCCAGGCGTAGCGGCATAAAGCCGGTTCTTGTGAAATGTTACAGCCCCAGGGATGAAGCGGCTTTCGTGTCACAGAGGGTGGTGCAGCTGCTCGAATCAGGCATCGCTCCTTCCGAAATCGGCATTCTTTTCCGGTCCAGGTACCAGTCGGCGGAAACGGAAATCCAGTTTAACCGCCTGAAAATACCGTACATAATCAGAGGTGGATTAAGATTTTTTGAGCAGGCGCATATAAAAGACGTTATCGCGTACTTCAGGACCGTTGAAAATTTCAATGATGAGATTGCGTGGAGACGGGTTTTCGCTCTTACCGATGGTATAGGAAATAAGACATCTGAACAGTTGTTTGGTTACCTTGCCGGTGCAAAGGATTTTAAGGAATTCTGCGGCAGGATAGAGTCGGCAAATTTGAACGTAAGGGGTATGAAAAATCTCAGGATGCTGATAGAGATGCTGGGGAAAATAAGAGATGCAAAGGACATCCCTTCCGGCATAGACCTTATTATGGATACGACGTATGCAAGATACGTCGAAAAGAAATATAAGGATTCCGCCGAACGCTTCGAAGACATTAAAATGTTGAAGAGCATAGCCTCGGCGTATGCAGGATTTTCAGAATTCATATCCGAATCTTCGCTTCAGGAGCATTCAAAAGGGGAAAACCCGAATATCGCCTTCCCTGTGACGCTCTCTACCATTCATCAGGCAAAGGGACTGGAATGGAAAATAGTTTTTATCATAGGGGTATCCGCCAACCATTTTCCGCATCCGTCTTCCGCCCTGGACATACTTGCGCTTGAAGAAGAGAGAAGGATTTTTTACGTGGGGCTGACAAGGGCGAAAGAGGACGTATATATTACCTATTACATCAGGGATTTCTACAGGACTTTTGCCGGCAACAGGAAATCCGTATTTCTCGAAGAGGTGCCGCATTATCTCTTCGAAGAATGGAATTTCTGAAACAAGCATTGGAGATAGATTCGAACTCGGCGTTTTAATAGGGTCTGCGTTATGAAACAAATCTGGCATATATCTGTTGAAGAAGCAGCCACAGAACTGAGTACTAACCTGTCAGACGGACTCACGGGTTCGGAGGTTGAGAGCAGGCGTCGGACGTACGGACTTAATCAGCTGAAGGAGAAAAAAGGCCGTTCCCCCGCGATGATATTCTTTGACCAGTTCAGGAACTTCATCATATGGGTTCTTATCGGTGCGGCGTTAGTCTCCGGGGTTCTCCAGGAGTGGATTGACGCTCTTGTCATTGTCGCAATAGTAATTTTAAATGCAATTCTGGGTTTTATACAGGAATTCAAGGCTGAAAAATCTCTTTCTGCTTTAAAGAAACTATCTTCACCTTCCAGCAGGGTCATAAGAAACGGACAGCGCGTTCTTGTCTCTTCAAGCGAACTTGTTCCGGGAGATATCGTTGAATTGGAATCAGGCGACTATGTTCCTGCCGACTGCCGGCTCGCATGGCAGACCTCCAATTTCAGTGTTCAGGAAGCAAGTCTTACCGGCGAGTCGAATCCGGTTTTAAAGACCTGTATAGTTCTTGAAGAAAAAGATGTTCCGCTGGCAGACAGGGCGAACATGGTTTACATGGGAACGTCCGTTGTCTCCGGGAAGGCAAAGGTCATAGTCATTGACACCGGCATGCAGACCGAACTCGGGAAAATCGCCGGCATGATTCAGGACATCAAACATGAATCTACCCCGCTGCAAAGGAAACTTGAGGAGTTTAGCAAATTCATAGTGCGTTTTTGTTTCCTGCTCGTCGGGCTGGTCTTCATTCTTGAGTGGCTGCGCGGCGGCAGGATGGTTGACGTATTTCTGACCGCGGTCAGTCTTGCAGTTGCGGCGATTCCGGAAGGACTGCCTGCTGTGGTTACTATCGTACTGGCCTTGAGCGTACAGCGCATGATAAAGCGCAACGCACTAATAAGAAAGCTTCCCTCTGTTGAGACCTTGGGGTGCGCTACCGTTATATGTTCGGACAAGACCGGAACGCTGACAAAGAACGAGATGACGGTTCAGAAGCTATACGTTGCCGGCAGGGTTTTTAGCGTGACGGGTGTCGGGTATGAACCTGAAGGAGAATTTCTTGCAGAAGGAAGGCGGATTGAGCCGGAAAAAGACCCGCATCTGCAAAGGCTTTTGCAGGCGGCTGTCCTGTGCAACGGGGCTCAGCTGGTAAACGGCGGGCAGGAGGGATACGGGATAGTCGGCGATCCGACGGAAGCAGCGCTTTTAACGGTGGCGGCAAAAGCCGGCATATGGAAAGAATCCGAAGAGAAAAGGTTTGCTTTTGTGGATGAAATCCCATTTGATTCAGAACGCAAGAAGATGACGGTTATCCGGAGAGCGAACGGGCGTATCCTTGCCTTTACGAAGGGGGCGCCCGAGGGACTTCTTGAGGATTGCAGATTTATCAGAGAGAACGGTGCTCTGCGTCCGATAACGGAGGAAGACAGGCAAAAAACACTCAACGCAAGCAGTATCTTTGCCGATGAGGCGATGCGAGTGCTTGCGATTGCCTGCCATGATATGGGACCGTCTTCAGACGGTCATAGACCTGAGCTGGCTGAGAACGACCTTGAGTTCCTCGGGCTGACCGCCATGATAGATCCGCCGAGGGCGGAGGTTAAGGAAGCCGTTGCAAGATGCCGGCAGGCAGGGATAAGAACGGTCATGATTACCGGAGACCACAAGAATACCGCGGTCGCCATCGCAAAGGACCTCGGGTTTTACCGAGAGGGTTCTCTTGCTTACAGCGGGGAAGAACTTGATATGCTGGACGAGGAAGCCCTGCTGGAAAAGGTTGAGCAGATTTCTGTTTATGCGCGCGTGTCCTCCGAGCACAAGCTCAAGGTTGTCAGGGCATGGCGAAGAAACGGCCAGATTGTGGCGATGACGGGCGACGGCGTTAATGATGCACCTGCGGTGAAAGAGGCGGATATCGGCGTTGCTATGGGCATCACCGGCACCGATGTAACCAAGGAAGTTTCCGATATGGTAATAACCGATGATAACTTCACGTCTATAGTCTCCGCAATAGAAGAAGGAAGAGGTATATACGACAACATAAAAAAGTTCGTGCACTATCTGTTGTCCTGTAACGTGGGAGAGATACTCCTGATGTTCGTGGCGGCGCTTATCGGATTGCCTGTTCCCTTGCTGCCGATACACATACTCTGGGTCAACCTTATTACCGACGGCCTGCCTGCTCTTGCTCTCGGAGTGGACCCGATAGAGCCTGATGTAATGTTTCGTCCGCCGCGAAAATCGGACGAGCCGGTTGTGAGCGGGAAGAGGGCATTCCTGATACTGGCGCAGGGTGCATTTATCGCGGTATGCAGTCTGCTGGCTTTCGTTTTTGTGCTTTTCGTGGAAGATGGAGGAATAGGCCGCGCCAGAACGGCGGCTTTCATTGTCCTTGCGTGTTCACAGCTGTTCCACTCCTTTAACTGCCGAAGCATGACCCGCTCCGTTTTTAAACTTGGGATATTCAGCAACAACAGGCTGGTGCTTGCGACTCTTGTGTCGTTTCTGCTTCAGATAGCGGTAGTCTATTTTGCCTTCTTCCAGAAGGTATTCAGGACCGAAGCGTTGGATATGTTTGACTGGCTGTTGGTTCTGGTACTCTCTTCCTTCCCTCTCTGGGCAATGGAACTCTGCAAGATATTTATCAGAAAAAAGAAGATAGATATTGAATAGTCATTTTGTAAAAAAACGATTACCAGTTACAATAATAGCGGTGTTAAAATGCCAAATGGGGGTAAAAAGATGGTTAAGATAGGACGGGCGATTTTGAGTGTTTCGGATAAGACCGGGATTGTTGAGCTTGCCCGGTTTCTGGAGAAAAACAATGTGGAAATTTTGTCCACTGGCGGTACGTCGAAGATTCTCAGGGAGAACGGAATAAAGGTTAAAGACATATCCGAATTTACAGGATTTCCTGAGATACTTGACGGGAGGGTCAAGACCCTGCATCCCAGGATTTACGGCGGCGTCCTTGCCATCCGCGACAACGAGGAACACCAAAAGCAGATGAAAGAGAATGACCTGCTGCCCGTTGACCTGATAGTGTGCAACCTGTATCCTTTTGAACAGACGCTGAAAAAAGGAGCGCCTCACGAAGAGATAATAGAGAACATAGATATAGGCGGACCTACCATGATACGGGCTGCATCCAAAAACTACAAACATGTTTGCGTACTTGTAAAAGTAGGGCTCTACGAAGAATTCATGAAAGAGATGGAGAAGAACAACGGAAGCGTTGATGAGGAATTTTCATTCCGCTGCGCAATGGAGGTATTCAAACATACTACCGCGTACGATTTTGCCATAGCGAATTATTTTTCAGGGAAGATTGAAAAAAAAGTTCTGCCCGACAACATGGATTTGCGGCTGGTAAAAGTGCAGGATTTGAGATACGGAGAAAATCCGCATCAGGCCGCCGCATGGTACAGGTTTACAGATAAAAACTTTATCAGGCAGCAGTTCCAGGGCAAGGAGCTTTCTTTTAACAACCTGTTAGATATGGAGTCAACCTGTACGCTGGTCAACCAGTTTTCTTCGCCAGCCTGCGTGATTATCAAACATACCAATCCATGCGGAGTCGCAGTCGGCAAAGACCTTTTCGCCGCATACGAAAAGGCGCTGGAGACAGACCCCTTGAGTGCATTCGGAGGAATTGCAGGTTTCAACCGTAAGGTAGATGGAAAGCTTGCGGAGAAAATGGTTGAAAGATTCTACGAGGTGATTATCGCTCCGGACTACAATGAAGACGCCATGGAGGTTTTCAGGAAGAAAAAGAATCTCCGTATTATCAAAAGTCCTGATGCTCCCGTTCAGGGATATGACTTCAAGACTCTGAATGACGGACTGCTCGTCCAGACACGAGATGAAAAGGATTACGAGAAGATGGAGACAGTTACCGACAAGAAACCGGATGCGGGGGAGACGGCGGCGCTGAAATTTGCCTGGACGGTATGCAAGTTCGTCAAGTCCAATACCATAGTGATTGCAACCGAAGGTCAGACGGTGGGTATCGGAGCCGGACAGATGTCGAGGTTCGATTCCGCAAGGGTTGCGGTGATGAAAATGAAGGATAACTTCAGCAAGAAAATCACCCCTTTGGTCGTTGCATCCGATGCGTTTTTCCCTTTTCCTGACAGCATAGACGTCTTGAGAGAGGTCGGAGTGAGTGCAATCATGCAACCGGGAGGCGCGTTGAAAGATGAGGAGGTTATTGCCGCCTGTGACAGGTACGGAATTGCTATGGTTCTGACCGGGATGCGGCATTTCCGCCACTAAGACGCGTATGGAAGACATACGGGCAAAGATATTCATCTATTCAATAGTTGGAATAATAGCCGGAGTCTTCCTTTTCTTCAAAGGGTTCCGCAAACTGTGGGAGAAGCGCCTTATAGAGAATATCCCCACTTCGAAAATCCGTTCTATTGCGATGGGACTGGTGGAACTCCAGGGTATCGCAATCCCCGACGTGTTGCTTACCGGTCCCTATACGCAAACCCGCTGCGTATTTTACCACATCATCATAGAACGTCTTGTCAGGCACAGGAATTCAAGCAACTGGGTCAAGGAATTCGAGATGAAAACAGAGATTCCCTTTTTCATAAAAGATGATACCGGCAGTGTTGTTATTGACCCCAAAGACGCCGACACGGATTTGCCTTTAAGGTTTACCAATATCAAGGGCAACAAGAGATACAGGGAGTACAACATTATGGAAAATGAACCCGTGTACGTGCTGGGAACTGCCAAGAGAACTGCCAGTCTGGAGGAAAAGATACACAAGGAGGTTGAGGCAAGAATCATGGAGGTTGTTGAGGACCCCCTGGCAAAGGAAGAACTCGATACCAACAGAGATATGTGGATAGACGAAAATGAATGGGAGGCTGCGAGGAAAAGAATAAGGGAAGAGGTAACGGAAGAATTCAGCAGGGCGGGAAAGGATTTCAGGCAGTCGGACCATTCTGTCCCCGACAGTCTTCAGAACGTTGTAATCGGCAAGGGAGAACTGGACAGGCATTTCTTGCTGTCAAACAAGAGTGAAAAAGAGATGATAGCAAGCTGTCGTTACAGGGCTTTTTTCTATACCGTTGGCGGTGCCGCTCTTACGCTGATATGCCTGAAAATAATTCTTTCGTACAAATTCTAAAGGAAAATGTGAATCAGAGTCCCTCACTGTGAGGGTGCAAAATGGCAGTGTTCGGGACATAAGGAGGAACTATGGGAGGAATAATTCTGATTGTGTTTCTGGCTTTTGTAGCGATAGGGCTGTTTTTGTACTTCATCAGTATATACAACAGCTTTGTGCGTTTAAGCAGGGACATAGAGAAGAACTGGTCCAACATAGATGTTCTGTTAAAACAGCGCCATGACGAGATAAACAAGCTTGTAAAGGTATGCGAAGGCTACATGAAGTATGAAAGGGAGACTCTGGAAAAAATTACCAATCTTCGTACCGATTACCTGAAGGCGGGTTCTGTCGAAGAGAAAGAGAAGATAGACGGGGCCATTACCGGTGCGTTGAAGACTATATTTGCGGTCGCCGAGAATTACCCCGATTTGAAGGCGAACAATAATTTCATCCAGCTGCAGACGCGCATCAGCGAGCTGGAAAACAACATCGCCGACAGAAGGGAACTCTACAACGACAGCGTGAACATATACAACATAAGGATTCACCAGATACCGGACATGGTAGTGGCGGGCATGCTCGGGTACAGGGACAAACCGCTCTTTGAGGTTTCGGAAGAAGAACGGAAGGATGTTGACATAAAATTCGACTTCCCTAAGTGAGAGAAATCAGGATTCGATTACAAAAGACAGGGGGTTCAGGAGTCGGGATTGGATGTTCGGAAAAGACAAAGGCAGAGAAAAAAGGGTATGTCCGAATCCCTAATCCTGTATTTGATGGATATATGGAAACGTATGACGTTATAGTGATAGGGGGAGGTCCTGCAGGGTGCATGTCTGCGATAAAGGCCGGCGGCCGCGGGAAAGAGGTCCTTTTGCTGGAGAAGAACCCGCAAATCGGAAAAAAACTTTACCTCACCGGCAACAGAAGAGGCAACCTGACCAACCTTGAGGAGATAGATGAATTCCTGAAAAAATACAAAAATGGCAGTTTCTTGAGGAACGTCTTCGCGCGCTTTTTCAACACCGACCTTGTTGAGTTTTTCGAGGAAAACGGACTTCCGCTTAAGGTCGAACGCGGAAACAGGGTATATCCCGAAAGCGATAATGCCGCAGATATAGTAAAAACTTTGTCGAAGCTGCTGAAGAAATGCCGTGTCAACGTACTGCCCGGACACACTGTTTCCGGAGTCACCCCCGCTAAGGGACTGTTTGAAGCCGTGGCAGGAAAAAGGAAATTTTCCGGCAGAAACGTTGTAATCGCCTGCGGCGGCAAGAGCTTTCCCGGCACGGGTTCTGACGGTAGCGGTTTTATCATTGCCAAAAAGATGGGGCATACGGTAGAAAAATTGCTTCCAGCCCTGTGCGGCATAGAAATATATGACAGGAACTGTGCCGGCGCGTGGAGCGGCGTCTCCCTGAAAAACGTCAGGATTGCGGCTTTGCTTGACGGGAAGAAAATTGATGAGGAGTTCGGAGAGGTGTTGTTCACGCATTACGGATTGAGCGGTCCGGCCGTTCTCAATTTGAGCGGTGCGGTCTCGGAAATAATCGGCAGGGGCGAAGTGACGGTCTCGCTCAACCTGAAACCAGCGCTTTCCGCTGAAAAGCTTGATGCGCGCCTTTGCAGGGAAATGCTTGATAATTCAAACAAGCATCTAAAAAACATATTTAAAAATCTCATGCCGGAGAGGCTTATATCAGGTTTCCTGAAATATGCAGAGATAGACGGAGAGAAGAGGGCAAACCAGGTAACCAGAGAGGAGAGAACGAGAATCGGCGG
>JAKJFI010000146.1 GCA_022704985.1 Candidatus Omnitrophota bacterium
AGGAGCAGACAGCAGGGTTGTACCAATAAAAATACCTCCTCTTATAGGGTCCTTTTCAGAGGTTCTGCATTTGAGGGCTTCTATTTTCATGGCTCTTGTTCCTGACCGGACATCGTCGGTTATCCATGAGTGCTTTCCTTCAACCAATCTCTTGCTGTATGTCCAGCCTGACGGAGTGCCGGGGGTGTCTGTGGATTCTATCTCAAAATCCCCGTTGGGAACAAGATTTTCCGCGGGCGCGTAACCAAGAGACAACAACAAAAAACCGGCCACTACACAAAATAATATCTTTTTCATACAGCCCTCCTTTAAAATTTTCCGGGTTAGGGCTACTGGATATAGAACAAATCAACCAGTCTGTTAAGGGTACCGTCAGCCGGCAGGAGAAAATCCCTGCTTCTCCACTCCACCCGTCCGTCCCCGAAAAGTATGTTGATACCGTTGTTATGCCTGTAAGCAGAACGGTACTGTCCACCCGATGCAGTTTCATCGTGATATCTCTGTTCCCAAGAGAATAATCTCTGTTGGTGGTCTATAACCATCCCTTTATTTGAAAATGGCTCCCGGGAATTGTAATAGGTGCTTTCATGAATTTTGTTCACGTATGAAAATCTTAATGAAGATAGTACTCTGTTATATGCGTAACTCCAGTAATAGGTAGGCCATCCAGAGTCAGTTCTCTTTTCAGGACATGACAATTTATCACTAATTTGGTTTGAGTTTTTGACCAAATACACATTGATGACCTGGTTCCACCAGGGACGGCCGGAGCCGCCTCCATGCGGAAAGAAGTCATCATAATCCTGCAGGTACATCATAAGAGCTATTCCTATCTGTTTCATATTGCCCATGCATACTGCCTGCCTCGCACGTTTCCTCGCCTGCGAAAGCGCCGGCAACAACATTGCGGCAAGAATAGCTATGATTGCAACCACCACCAGCAACTCTATCAGCGTAAATCCCTTCCTTTTCGCCTTCATATTCATTGTGCCCTCCTTTTTGTTGTCAAAAAACCGTCTTTTCATCGGACCATCCGCCTTTCTATACGCATATCGAGATGACACGCGCGGTAAAAGCGCTATTCATTTTCTTCCCGTTCACTGCAATACCTCTCTCAAAATGTTTTTTATAAATGCCTTGCATCCCGCTTATTCTCCCTGTATGCATCGGATACTGCGCAATTCCAGAGCGCCGTCTGCGGTCGCGACCAACCCTATCCAGCATAAGCCAAAGATATCGCCGATTGTCGCAGAAACCTCAGGGCCATCATTTATGCGGAGCGATGCTTTCCCCGCCGCCGCATCGCACCGCAAGCGTAGAATGAACCGCTCTCCCAATTTTATCCGTTGCTGGCAGAGCGTTTCTTTCTCCACAGGATATGCCAGATAGAAATAAGGAGCTTGCCTTGATTCTTTTTGTTCCGAGCTCTTTTCCACCGGATTGCCTGCGCCAAAGAAGACTTTGCCCTCCATACCGAATCTCGCCCGTGCCACGGCCTCAGTTTCTCTTCCCGGAACCAGGAAACTGTCGTGCCATAGAAGATATGCTTCGGGCTTGTGCACAGTCATTTCCACCTGCATTTCGCCTTTGGAAAGCAGTGGAAAATTACGGATGATGCCGCATGGACCGGGTGGATAATGTTCAAGTCGCAATGAGGCGCCCGGTCGGTCATCACCCGGCGCCACCATCCTGTCACCTGTTGCTCCCAGGTTGCACCATCCCGCGCGACCGTCCGAAAAATCCTCGTTCCACCCGCGTTCTTCCAGCCAGTCCGGATGTATCCTCGCCATCATGGCCCGGTTGAAGTTCCAGTTGCCATGATTGAAGGAAACCAGGATATGCCCGTCTGGGGTTTCGGCTAAATACGGGTACATCTGACCCCAGTAAGTTACAGCGTTGGTCATCGGATAATCGGTATGCGCAATTTCCCTGAAACCAAAAAATTTCCTGCCGTCGTCGCTGGCTGCCATGACCAAACTCTGGCGCGCGTACGGCAACCCGGACGAATTATTCCAGGCGACAACAAGCCTGCCCGACGAGAGCCGTAACAACACGGCAGGCGAATTGCTTGAGACAAAGCGCGAAGGCCGCGCGTCTTCCCATTTTACCCCGCCATCTGATGAAAACGATTCCCACTGGAAACCAGTCTGCGCGCGAATAAGCATCCACAGGCGCCCATCAGGCAGTTCCGCGACCGACGGC
>JAKJFI010000021.1 GCA_022704985.1 Candidatus Omnitrophota bacterium
GCATCCCGCCGCAAGAATGGCTGACGTCTTGTTTTTTATCTGGAACTCTATAAGCCCTTTATAGGCATCCCTGTCTATCCTGTCGTTTTTCAGCGGTGTGACTATTGCCACTATCGAACCCTGTAATGTCATGTTATCCTCCTACATACGGAATCTTATCGCTCTTACAATAACGCCAGAATCCCTGAGTTTCTTGAGAATCTCGCCGGTTTTCATTTTCAACGCGGACAGGTAACAACTGCTGTCAACTTTCACGAAAAGTGTGTCTTTTTTGACACATTCCACGTAACTGTGTGCCCTTAAATTCTCATCAACTATCCTGCACCACACACTCTCGACATCCCCTGTAATCCTCTCGTTGGGAGAGTCCGGACAGACCGGCTGTGGTCTCCCCTGCTGGAGAGCCGGCACAACCTTCCCGATAATATCGCCTATTTTTTCCAATCGCCCCCCGCTTGTCCCGCGCTCTGCCGTTCATCTGTTTCACGGCGAAAGGGACTTTCTTGCCCCCTGATTGTGAGGGGTTAATAGTTTTGCTTTTTTTAGTCCAGTTTCAGCGGCATAGCCACATAAACATAATCAGCGTTCTTCTCGCCTCTCATTATTATAGGATTTCTCTCACTGGTAAATCCCAGCACAATCTTCTCATCTTGCACCTTGTGCAGGAAATCTATGAGATAATTCGGTGGAAACGCCAGGTCTTGCTCCTTCTCGTCATTGTACTCGATTTCCAGTTTTTCTGTTGCCTGCCCTACATCGGGACTGGTAACCGAGAACATCATGACATTCTTCCCTATGCTCAACTTAACCTTGTTATACCTGTCGCTGGTGAAAAGAGAAATTCTTTTGAGGGTGGAGAGAAACGCCTCCTTGTTGATATACACATATTTGAGCTGTTTTTCGGCGGGAATAACCTTATTATAATCCGGAAAATCCTCGCTACCGGAAAGAAGCTGTGAAACAAGGTATGTATTTCCAAAGCTGAAAACCGCCTGGTTCTTACCTATGGAAATATCTATACTCTCATCCGTGTCGGCCAGCATGCTCAAAACGCCCATTAACTTAAAAGGCAGAAGGGCTTTATGCGGGTTAATATATTTTTCTCCTGTATTTACACTGAAGAGTGAGAGACGTTTTGTATCGGTGCCTATAAAATTAATCACGTCCTCTTTTATATCAAAAAGTCCTCCCCTGAAATGGGGCCTTGGTTCTTCAGAGTCTATACAGAACCTGACTTTATCTATAGCGGCGCTTAACTGTTTGCCGTTCATTTTTACCGTTATGTCTCCCGTAAACTTAGGAAGTTTTGGAAATTCATCTTCATCCATGCACGGAAAAGTGTATTTAGAGTCATTGCACAGAATCTCGGCAGAGTTTTCTTTTTTTATTATCTTTACTTCCGCATCGGGAAGTTGTTTTACAAGAGATATAAACTTTTTGCCGGTTATTACCATGCTTCCTTTTTTGAAATTATCACATTCAAGACCGAGTTTTAACGTGTTTTCAAGGTCTGTCGTTGTAAGAAAAACACCTGTTTCCTTTACCTCGAAAAAAATTCCATTAGTTATCATAATCGCTGGTTTTGCAGGCAATATTCCTTCTATCTTTCCACATTCTTTTTTCAACACACTGCTCTTTATTATTATCTCCATATTTATCCTCCGTCGTATTAATAGAGCGTTTTTTTTGTTGAGAGTTTTAGTAAGTGCATGTATTTAAAGTTTTTAGAGTGTGTATAACATGTGGAAATCTATCTTTCCATACATTTTTTTATTTCATCAACCACACCCTTGACATATTCATCGTTATTATACAAATTCTTAATCTTTTTATGGGCGTATAATACTGTTGTATGGTCCTTTCCTCCAAATTTTACAGCGATTGAGTGAAGAGAGTTATTTGTGAGTTCTCTGCTTAAGAACATCGCTATCTGACGCGGCATGAGGATATTTTTAAGCCGGCTCTTGCTCATTAACTCCTCTTCTTTTATTTTGAAATATTCACAGACCGACGTTGTTATAACGTCAAGGTTTATAATAGTCTTCTTCTTATAGTATTCGCCATCCATTATTTCATCAATCAATTTTCTGTCTATATTCCTATTAAGAAGACTGGAGAGCGCAAAAATCCTGTTAAGAACTCCCTCAAGTATCCGCACGTTATCCTGTATATTCTCCGCTATATAAAAAATCACATCGTCGTTAATTTCAATATTCTTCACTTCACATTTCTTCTTCAGTATGGCAACCCTTGTTTCAAAATCAGGCGGTTGAATGTCAGCCACAAGCCCCCATTCAAATCTTGATATCAACCGCTTCTCAAGGAATGCTATTTCACTGGGAGGCCTGTCGCTTGAAAGGATAATCTGCTTTCTCTGGTCATAGAGGAAGTTGAATGTATGGAAGAACTCTTCCTGCGTGCCTTCCTTGCCGGCTATAAAGTGTATATCGTCAATTAGTAACAAGTCAACCTTTCTGAATTTCTGTCTGAATATCTGAGTGGTTTTGTTCTTGATGGACTGGATGAACTCATTCAAATAGACTTCCGCGGGGATATATATGATATTCAATTCTTCCCTTGCGGTAATGAACTGGCCTATCGCCTGCATCAGGTGGGTCTTCCCCAGTCCAAAACCTCCGTAGAGAAAGAGCGGATTGTATGCGATGCCTGGAGACTGAGCTACCGCCAGAGCCGCGGCATGGGCAAGTCTGTTGCCCGTACCTACTACAAAGTTGTCAAAGGTGTAACCCGGATTGAAGTTGGCAGTGCTGGACTGTCTTGCGGGTTTCGCATCCTGCGACTCGCCATAGACCAGTTCTATATCCGGATACCAGCCCGCAGTGTTACGGAACTCCTCCTTAATCATATCAATGAACGGGAGAAATCCGCGTTCAAAGGTCATGTTCGGGATTTCAATGCGCATAACCTGACCGTCAACTTCCCTGAACTTGACAGGCTTTATCCAGATATCGTATGCCCGGGAATTGTTGAGTCTTTTCTCAACCCGTTCAAGTGTTTCTTTCCACTCTTTTTCCATAACTTTTTAACTGTTTTGCACAAGTTTTACACAGCTTATACACATAATTTAATATATTTTATGAGTTAAGTCCACAACATTTTTTGTACTTCTTGCCACTTCCGCACGGACAGGGGGCATTGCGGCCGATTTTTTCGGGACCGACATACGGCTGTTGCGGGCTGGTCTCCGGCGCAGGTCTCCCGGGGGACTTTTCGCTTATGCGTGTTTGAGGGATGGGCAAAACAGACTGCGGTTCTTCTGCCGGCCGGTTGGCCATGGCGCCAAACTGGTCGAACGTTTTGTGGCTGTATGTTACTGTTGCCGGCTGTGATGTTTCCGCAGACCGTGGCCCTTCGGTTATCTGTACCCTGAACAAGTAGGAAAGGATTTCTTTTTTAACAAAGGAAAGCATTGACTGAAACGCCTGGTATCCTTCGTGCTTGTAGGCAAGCAACGGGTCCTGGGCGTATGCCCTCAGACTGATTCCTTCCCGCAGTTCGTCGAGCACCTTCAGGTGCGCCTTCCATCGGTTGTCTATCGCCTGAAGCATGATGAACTTCTCTATTTCAGCAAGGTGTGGGCCAGCCTGCTCTTTCTTCTCGCGGTAAGCGGCCGCTATCTTCTCCATCAGAGAATCTTTTAATCCTTCTCTCCAGTAAGAAGGGTTCTGTATGTTTTCCGCCGCAGGCAGTCCCGGGTCTATTCCGAAGGTATTCGTCATGAGAAGCGTGAATTGTTCCATGTTCCACGTGAAGGGTTTCATCTGCGGTGGCATAAACTCTTCCATCCCTTCTTCAACCGTTTCTCCGATGAAATCCTGTATATATGTGTCCAGGTTCCGGCCTTCAAGTATGTCCTGCCTCAGTGAGTAGATTATCTTTCTCTGCTCGTTCAGCACGTTGTCAAATTCAAGCAGTTGCTTTCGTATTTCGAAGTTGCGCGCCTCGACCTTCTTCTGCGCGTTGTTAATCATCTTGGTGATGAGCGGGTGCTTTATATTTTCGCCTTCCGGCAGATGTCCCATTACCCCCATCATCCGTTCGGAGCCGAATATCCTCAAAAGGTCGTCCTCAAGAGAAAGGTGGAACTTAGAGGAACCGGGGTCGCCTTGCCTGCCGGCGCGCCCTTTGAGCTGGTTGTCTATGCGCCGCGCTTCGTACCGTTCGCTTCCTATAACGTGCAGTCCCCCCGCATCGATGACCTTCTGGTGTTCCTCTCTCCACGGTGCGGTGTATTTCTCGAGCAGTTGTTCGTAAACCTCCTTGAACTCCTCGGGCGTTTTCTCCAGTTCTTCGCGCGCCTTCTGCCACTCGTCCTCGTACCGCGACCTGTCATTCTCGTATTCTTCGCGGGCGCTCTTCAGTCCGGCATCGTACCTTGAAAGTTCTTTTTCATATTCCTGCAGGGCGGTTTTATATTCTTTTTCCGCCGCCAGATAGTCGTCTTCCACGATGGCGGCCTTTATAGTTCTTTCCAGGGATTTCCTCTCGTCGAGGTACGGGTTGTAAAGGCGGCTCTCTTTTTCTCCGAACATCTTCAGGATGTCCTTCAGGGCTTCCCTGCTTTCCGTGATATTGCTGACCGCTTCATCAATGCATTCAAGGTAGCCGGAGGTTTTCCTGCGCGCCTTCCGGAAGAGCTCCGCGTCTCCGGAAACCCTGTCGCTGAAAGCCGCTTCAAGAATCTCAAAGAGCCTGTTGATAAGGTTCCTGTATGTCTCCAGCAGGGCAAGTATCTTTCTTCTGCCCTCGGTGGAATCCGCATCAGCGCTATTCAAAAGCTCCGTCAGCTTGTTTCTCGTTTCTTCAATATCCTCGTCAAGGATTATCCCGAAGCGTTCTTTCAGCGAATTCCTCAACGCGAGGTACTCCCTGTAGGTTCTGCCCGCCGCTTCCTTGAAATCCTTGAGCCGTTCCTGCTTATCCTTGAAGGTGTTTTGCGCTTCGGCAAGGTCAGCGGAAGCCCTGTCATGCAGTTCTTTCAGCTTCAGGATGCGGGGCTCGTATTTTGCGTATGCATCGGCGCCGTGTTTGTAGAAAACCGTTTTTTCAAAGACGTCCCTTGCTTTTCTGTCCAGGGCGGTGAAAAAGGCTTCTTTCTCGTTGAGCCGGGCGCGCAGGGAGTCGAGATTTTCCCTGAAGTTCTTTTCAACCTCCGCCAGGCGTTTTTTATAAGCGTTCTCGATTTCAAGGAGCGCCTCCGAAAACTCCTTTCGCTTGCCGTCGTCTCCGCTTGTTTTCCTTCTCGACCAGATAACGCGGATTGTTTCCTCCCTTGCGAGTATCTCGGGGTTGCCGCCCAGTATAATATCTACGCCGCGGCCAGCCATCTGGGTGGCTATCGTGATGGCCTTGGGACGGCCCGCCTGCGCGATAATGGCGGCTTCCGCTTCGTGATTTTTTCCGTGAAGCACCTTGTGCGGGATATTCTTTCTGGTCAGAAACCGACTCAGCTTTTCCGCTTTTTCTATGGAGACCGTTCCGACAAGCACAGGGCGTCCCGTTTTGTGAAATTCCTCGATTTCGGAGGTTATGACGTTGAATTTTTCCCGTTCAGTCTTATAGATTTCGTCGTCAAACTCCGTTCGCTGGAGCTGTTTGTTGGTAGGCAGGGCGATGACGTCAACGTTGTAGATTTCTTTGAACTCCACGCTTTCCGTGAGCGCGGTTCCGGTCATCCCGGCGATTTTTCTGTACAACTTGAAGTAGTTCTGAAACGAGATGGTTGCAAGGGTCTGGTTTTCCCGCTCTATCCGCACCCCCTCCTTTGCTTCTATTGCCTGGTGCAGTCCGTCGCTCCACCTCCTGCCCGGCATGATACGACCGGTAAATTCGTCCACTATGACGACCTGCCCGTCCTTGACGATATATTCCTTGTCCCTTTTGAAGAAATTATGGGCGCGGAGCGCCTGGTTTATGTGATGAACCCTTTCCGTGTTTGACCCGTCATAAAGGTTCTGGATGCCCATCAACCGTTCGCATTTGTGGATGCCCTCGTCGGTCAGGGATACCGTCTGCCCCTCTTCGTCCAGTATAAAATCGTTATCCTTGTTGAGCTTTCTGACCAGGCGGTCGATTTCATAGTAGAGCTGGGTTGTTTCTTCCGAAGGGCCGGAGATAATAAGCGGGGTGCGCGCTTCGTCTATCAATATGGAGTCCACCTCGTCTATGATGGCGTAGGTCAGTTCCCTCTGGACCTGCATATCCTTCCGCACCGACATGTTGTCCCTGAGGTAGTCGAACCCGAACTCGCTGCCCACCCCGTAAGTGATATCGCAGTTGTAGGCGGCTTTTCTCTCAGCCGGCTGAAGGTACAGGAATCTTGAATCCGCGGGGAGATAGGCGGGGTCAAAGACAAAAGCGGATGAGGAATAGGGTCCTTTCGCTTCTTTCCAGGAAATTATACATCCTACGGTCAGCCCCAGGTAGTCGTATATCGCACCCATCCACTGGGTATCTCTTTTGGCAAGGTAATCGTTGACGGTTACCAGATGGCAGCCTTTTCCTTCAAGAGCGTTCAGGAAGAGGGGGAGCGTGGCGACAAGGGTTTTACCTTCCCCCGTTGTCATCTCGGAGATTTTTCCCTTGTGCAGTACGATGCCGCCCAGTATCTGTACGTCAAAGTGCCGCATGTTGAGGGTTCTTCTCGCGGCTTCCCTGACAAGAGCGAAGCTTTCAACAAGGCAGTTATCAGCGGGTTCTCCGTCCTGTATCCTTTTGCGCAGGGACTGCGTTCTTTCCCGCATCTGCTCCCGGGTCAACGCCTTGATTTCCGCTTCTTTTTCATTAATCCCTTTCAACAGGGAGAGTATTTCCTGCATGAGGACGCATTTATCTCTGTTAAAAAGCCGGTTTATGAAGTATCTTGTCCCGGGATTCAGTGTTTTAAAGTCGGAGAAGAGTTGTTCGTAGTATTGCACTGGAAAAGCACCTCCAATTAAAAATCCGGGTTCGGAATTAGGGTGTAGGGATTCAAGGTGTCAAAAAATGATGCGTTTTCTCGAATCCCCAATCGCGAATCCCGGTCTGCAGAGTGCCGGGGGGCAGAATCGGACTGCCTACGCCAGCCTTTTCAGGGCTGCGCTCTACCAGTGAGCTACCCCGGCTTGGAATACCGGTATGATTTCGTCCGAAAAACTCTGTTGGCTGTGTTGTCAGCGCCGAAAGGCGTGCTTTCTCGCTATCTGGCGAACTCAACCGGTATTACTGCATAATGTATGGCTAAATCCATAGAAAAACTATAAAAGAGAATACCAAAAACTTTTATCCTTGTCAATATTTGCAAGAAAAAAAGTTTTCAACAGGTTTTTCACAAACCGCATAAGAATTCAAACGTGGCGTCACTGAACCCCGGAAGCCCTTCGTGTCCGAAGTCAGGATAAACGGACATATTCTTTTTTGACCGTATCTTGTTATATGCGGCGAACTGCGTGGACGGCGGGCATATCGTATCCATAAGGCCTGTTCCCATAAGGACTTCTGCTTTGATGCGGGGCGCCAGGTATTGTACGTCAATATATCCCAACCGGGTAAAAATTTCCTTCTCCCGCATATGGAGCGGGTCAAAGTGCCGGAAAAATGTTTTCAGTTCCGCATAAGCGTCTGTGGCGAGGTCCATATCCCAGATACGCTTGTAATCGCATAGGAAAGGATAGACCGGAGCGGCTCTTTTTACGCGCGGTTCCAGAGCCGCGCATGCAAGCGTCAGCCCTCCTCCCTGGGAGCCGCCGAATACTCCAACGCGTGCGCCGTCAACCTCCGGCATCGCCATCGCGATGCCTGCCAGTTGTGCGCAGTCAAGAAATATAGAGCGGAAAAGCAGTTTTTCGGGAGCGTCGTCAAGCCCGCGGATTATATGGCCGTTAAGCGTGGTGCCTTTTACTCCGCCCGTATCTTCGGATTTCCCTCCCTGTCCCCTGCAGTCGAGAGCAAAGAAGGAAAAGCCCTGCGCGACATAACCGTACTTGTCAACCCACTCTCCGCTGTTGCCGGAATATCCGTGCAACATGACTACCGCGGGATGTTTTGCCGGGGATTTTTTCGGGCGCATGTACTTGGAATATATCCGTGCGCCCCCCACGCCGGTGAAATACATGTCGAAACACTCCGCGAAATTTACCCTGCTCTTACGCGGCGCCAGTTTCACTTCAGGGTCCAGGGAATGCATCTCCTTCAGCCCCTTGTCCCAGTATTCTTCGAAATCTGCGGGACGGGGATTTGTTCCGTTGTATTTCTTCAGCTGTTCAAGCGGCATATCGATAATCGGCATGCAACCCTCCTCTGCTCCGGACAGACGCTCTTTATCGTTGCGAACGCGTCATCATAAAAAGCATTCCCCGCAATGCAAGCGGTGAGAGGCGTATGGTTTTGAAACGGTATCTTATCAAAATGGCGCTTCCCTGTCAATGCTTCCGTGCCGTGTTGAAAAAGTTTTCTCAAAAGGGTATAGTGAAAGGACTAATCAAAAATCTGCGCCAAGGCGGAGCGCCCCTCATTTTGCGGGCGTAACAAAGGAGAATGCTGGACAAGTGGAGAAAAAACTGGAATATGTGAAGAAGAGGAACGGCAGAACCGTGCCTTTTGACAAACAGAAGATATCCGACGCCATCTTCAAGGCGGCGCAGAGTGTTGGCGGACAGGACAGATACCTCGCCGACGACCTTGCCGAGGTGGTCAGGATGTACCTTGTCAGCGAGTATAAAGGTGACGCGCCTTCCGTTGAAGACATACAGGATGTCGTTGAGAGGATACTCATAAAGACAGGCCACGCAAAGACGGCGAAGGCTTACATCCTTTACAGGCAAAAAAGGGCGAGAGTGAGGAAGATAAGGGAAGGGTTCACCCCCGAAGACCTTTCCGAAAGGGAGCATGAAAGGACGCTTTCCGGCATGGAGGTAACGCTTCCGGTCAGGAGAAGCGACGATAATGTGAGCCTCTGGGACAAGAACAGGATTGTTGCGGCTCTCGTCAGAGAAACTGCGATTCCTGAAAATATCGCTGAGTTGATAGTCATAGAGGTGGAAGAGGAGATTGTGGCGTCAAAGATAAGGCGGTTATCCTCTTCGCTGATAAGGGAGCTTGTCAACACAAAGCTCGTGCAGTACGGGTTTGAGGAAGAAAGAAGGAAGCATGCAAGACTGGGGATGCCTTTCTATGACGTCAAGAAATCTTTTGAGAGCTTTACGGGTGTTCCGGATGAGCTCTCAAGGGAATTCGGCAGGGCGGTCAAGAGAGAGTTTGCGATGAACGCGGTCCTTCCCGACGCCGCGGTTGAAAGGCACCTGCGCGGAGAGATTGTAATCCACAATATAGAGGGCATAGACAGGTGTTATTCTGCCAGAATCTCCGGCGGACTGTCAGCAGATAAAATGCAGGAACTTGTAAAAGAGACGGCTCCTTTCACGGAACAGGGGGTTGTCATCTCTCTGCCGGACGGCGTACCGTTGAGTCTCCCGCGCGAGAACGAAATCCGCCGCGCGGGGGCTTTCAGCCTGGAGGTTCCCCTTGCAACCGTAAAGGAAGAGTTTATAAGGAGCGCCGCACAACGAAAAATACCCCTATCCTTTAAAATACGCGCCGCGGAAGAAGTGGATAGGCTTGGCTCGTTCGCCGGAAGTCTCGTAACGGTCTCTCCTGCAGGTTCCGGTTCGGGCGCGCTCGTGATGAACCGGGTTGCCCTGGACCTGTCAATGTCCGCTGTTTATGCCGAACATGAGGGACTGCCCGTGGCGGATTACATAAGCGGTTTGATACCGCTGTTTTCAGATATTCTGAAAAGGCAGATAACCTTTATCTCCGCCAGCCGGTTCGGGAACAAGCTTCTTGCAAACTTCGGCGAGGATGAACTGACGCTGGAGGTTGAATTCAGGGATGCGTTCAGTGGAGCCGGGGATTTTATAGCCGGGGAAGCATTCATAAATAAATTGCTCGATGAACGCCTTTCTTTTGTTGCGGAGATATCTTCGGAGAAAGGAGCGGCAGACAGGCTTTTCGCATGCCTGCGGACGTTCCTTGAACAGTCTCAAAAAGGGGGACGGAAGATTTCCGTGAGGGTTGCCGATGCATAGGATTGCGCTGTTCGGATATTCCGGGGCGGGCAAGACCGCGCTCTTCAGAAGGATTACAGGGAAACAGGACGAGGTTTACGACCCGTTCAAGCCAAACGCGGGGGTGGGAATATATAAGGATAGCAATCTTTCTGTAATTGCAGAAAAACAGAAAGCCAGAAAAGTGGTGTATCCGGAGTTTGAGTTTTGCGATTTCAAGGGGTTTCCCGCGGGGAGCGGATTCCCCGGGAACTACTTCCGGAACATGGCTGACTTCGACCTGATAGCCTGTATCGTAAACAATTTCACGCAGGACGCGCGTCCGCAGGAGGAAGCGGCATCTCTCCTCATGGAACTGGTGTTTTATGACACGGAAAGGATAGGCGTCGTGCTTGAATCCAGAAAGGGCGTTGGA
>JAKJFI010000147.1 GCA_022704985.1 Candidatus Omnitrophota bacterium
CGTATGATAAGTGTCGTGGGCAGTATGGTATGAACCGGCCTTTTCGCTTTCCCCTCTATATTCTGTATGAGTATCCCGGTTGCTTCCCGTCCGATTAGATGCGTGGGCTGTTCTACGGTTGTCAACTGAACGTCCGGGTATCCTGCCATGTCAATGTTGTCAAAACCAACTATGGACAGTTCCTCAGGAACTCTGACTCCGCTGATTCTAAGTCTCCTCAGGATTCCTATAGCAAGCAGGTCTCCTATACAGAATAAAGCAGTGAATTTTTTTATGATTTCGGCCTTTTCTTCGGCAACTGCCCAACCGTCTTCAACATCCATGTCCTGCGCTTCGATAATATAATCTTCGGAAACCGCTGTGCCGTTTTCTTCCATCGCCTTTTTATATCCGTTCCACCTGTTCATTACAGCTCTGTTTGTCGGGCTGCCGGAAGTGACAAACCCTATCTTTCTGTGGCCGAGTTCTGTCAGATGCTTTACCGCATCGTAGGCACCCTGTTTATCGTCGGTAACCACGTAATTGATGTTGCGGCTTCGTTCCTCATTCGCATGCGGGAAGATAACAACGGGAATGTTTTGCTCTTGCATCATTCTGAAAGTAGCGGCGGTGATGTCCAAATTGTAGGGACAACACAGAAAGCCATCAACTTTTTCATCGTCAATAAGCTGTCGGATATATGTTGTTTCCCGATTTTCGTCGCCCAGGCTGTTGCACAAGATAAGATGGTATCCTTCTTCGGACGCCTTTTCCTCTATGCCCTTGACAATCTTGGAGTAAAACGAGTTGTCAATGTGGTAAAGAATCACTGCAAGAGTGCGTGTGCTTTTCTTTTTATACGGGGTTACGAAAGTTCCTTGTCCCCTGTTCCTGTAGAGCAGGCCTTCTTCAACGAGATGGTTGATAGCCTTGTTCACCGTCCAGCGATGAATGTTCCACTGTTTTGAAAGACTTTCTTCGGAGGGCAATCTATCTCCAACCTTGATTTTCCCGGAGATAATGAGGGATTTTATATGCCTTTCTATCTGGTAATACTTGGGAACAATCTCTTCAAACTCTATTGTCAGTTGTTCTACCATATTGTATCACCTTCTGTCGATTTGTTCGTGAAGGAGTCACCATGCCAGCATGATTGTATATACCAATGTACATTAAACCACACAAATTCACTTCTGTCAATACCTATTTTTTCCTCTATAATCAATTTTTTGAAGGACTCTGCGGGGCATGTGATATTATGAACAAGGATATACCGTATTTTTTTTGCATGGTTAAAAAGATATGGGACATAACACAGTGGAATTTTTCGGTTCCCCGCGGGGTTTGCGGAAATAATTACAGAAACATGTAAAAGAATAAAGGAAGAAAAAAATATTGCTGGCGCAGTCATGTCAGGGGACACCTTTCAAAACGCGGTTCTGCTCGGCATGGTTTACAGGCAGATGAAAAAACGGTTTCAGGGGTTCTACAGGCGGTTGCAGACAAATGACGGCGGCATCATTCTCCGAACCGGCTGTGGCAGCTTTCTATTCCGTCAGATGAACGCCTGTTCTATCTCCTGCTCAATCCTGTTGAATTCCTCTTCCATGTTCTCGGAATCTACGATGTATCTCATATTGACAACCCTGCTTCTCACGGGCATCTTCATTACGTCTTCCAGAGACACGCCCCTGTCCACCGCCGCAGAGGCAAGATTGTGGAAGTAGAGCACGGTTTTGAGCATTCTGTACTGCTGTTGCAGGGTAGTATAGGCATCCCTGTCGTCAACGGCGCTCTGGTGCAGGAAATCCTCCCTGATGGAACGCGCTGTTTCAAGCAGAAGGCGGTCCTGCAGAGACAGGGTTTCCATCCCCACCAGCCGGACTATCTCGTTGAGCGCCGATTCCTTTTCCAGCATTTCAAGCGCCTGCTGTCTTATCTCGGGAAAATCTCTTGCAATCTCGTTTTGCAGATACGTTTTAACGCTATCTTCATAGAGAGAATAGCTTGTAAGCCAGTTTATCGCAGGAAAGTGACGCTGGTATGCGAGACGGTCGTCAAGTCCCCAGAAGACCTTTACCACGCGGAGGGTCATCTGCACCACCGGATCGGTCAGGTCGCCTCCGGGAGGACTCACGGCTCCTATGACGGAAAGAGAACCTTCCCTTGGCTGTACAGGCTTGCTTTCAGTCCCTCC
>JAKJFI010000148.1 GCA_022704985.1 Candidatus Omnitrophota bacterium
GGAAGGCATGCGCGTGGTTCTCGAGGTTAAGAGGGGAGAGAATTCGGACATAATAATCAACCAGTTGTATAAGTATACCCAGCTGCAGACCTCCTTCGGCATCATCAATCTTGCGCTTACAAACCAACAGCCGAGACTCCTGAATATAAAACAGTTGCTGCAGCTGTTTCTTGACCACAGGAAGGAAATAGTTTTGAGACGCGCCGCGTTTGACCTGCGCAAGGCGGAAGACAGGGACCACATTGTTTCAGGTCTCATTATAGCGTTGGACAATCTTGACAGGGTGATAAAACTTATCAGGGAATCCAAGAATGTGGACGAGGCGCGCGGTTCGTTGATGGCGAAGTTCAAGATGAGCGAAAAGCAGGCGCAGGCGGTTCTTGCGATGCCTCTGGCAAGACTGACCGGCTTGGAGCGGGAAAAGATACTCCAGGAGAAAGAAGAACTCAAGCAAACCATAAAAGAACTCAAAGAGATACTGTCCAATCCGGAGAAAGTGAAGGCCATCATAAAGGGCGAACTTGCCGATATAAAGAAAAAATTCGGGGATAAAAGGCGGACGGAAATAGTCGGCTCGGTCGAGGATTTTGACGAACTGGACCTGGTGCATCCCGAGGATATCATGGTAGTAGTTTCTTCGGAAGGGTACATCAAAAGAAGTTCTCTCGACCTGTACAGGCGTCAGCGCCGCGGCGGCAAAGGGCTTATAGGCGTAAAGACAAAAGAAGAAGACTACGTAAAGCATCTGTTCATATGCTCTACGGTCGACACGATACTGTTTTTCACTGAAAAGGGCACGGTGCACTGGCTGAGGGGATATCTCATACCGGATGCGGGACGGAATGCCAAGGGCAAGCCGATAGTCAATCTTCTGAGGATAGACGCCGGAGAGCGGATAGCCGCGGTTATTCCGGTAAGCGAGTTTGCCGAAGACAAGTTTCTTCTCATGCTGACCAAAAACGGCATAGTCAAGAAGACTGCGTTAAACGCTTACAGCAGGCCGAGAAAAGGCGGCATAAAGGGAATCAACCTCAGGGAAGACGATAAACTGATAGAGGTTCGGCTGACCGACGGCAGTCAGGACGTGGTTTTAAGTACAAAATACGGCCTGGGCATAAGGTTTTCCGAGAAAGAAATCTCCACGGTGGGAAGGGTTTCCATCGGGGTTATAGGAATAAGGTTCAAGAAGAAAGAGGACGAGGTTGTCGGATGCGAGATTTTCAATGAGGAAGAAAAGGAAAAATCCCTGTTTACATCGACCAGCAAAGGGTTTGGCAAGAGAACGATGATTTACCGCTACAGGAAACAGCACAGGGGCGGCAAGGGCATCATAGACATCCAGACCGGAGGCCGCAACGGCTACGTGGTCGGGATTAAGGCGGTAAAACCCGGAGACGAGATAATGCTTATCACCAAGGCGGGCGTGGTTATCAGGATGAATGCTGAAGATGCCAGGGCGGTAGGAAGGAATACGCAGGGCGTTAAACTTATCAATCTCTCTGCGGGCGATACTATTGTGGATATGGCGCTTGTGGTAAAGGAAGAAATAGAGCCGCAAGCATGAGGAGGAAGGTTGATATGGACAGGAAAGAAAAGAAACGCTATCTGGAGTTGCTAAACAAGGAAAAAGAGAGAATCTACAGCAATCTCGGATACCTGAAGGAAGGTATAGGCAAAGGCGAGAAGGGCATTCCCACCCATATAGCCGACCATGGCACGGATGAATTTGAAAAAGGATTGGACATAGATATTTCCGATGCCGAAAGAAAAATTCTCGACAAAATAGACAAGGCGATAGAGAAGATAGAGAAAAACAAGTACGGGACCTGCGAGGAATGCGGAAAGAAAATTCCTGAATCGCGCTTGAAAGCTCTTCCGTATGCGAGATTTTGTATAAAATGCCAGAACGAGAAAGAAAAAAGTGGAGGGTAAAAATCTAAGGATTTTTTATCTTGCGGCTTTGCTGTCGGTGGTTGCAGACCGGCTATCCAAGTACTGGATGCTTGATTTTTTAAAAGAAGACGCCTCCTTAAACGTATTCAGATTTTTTTCTCTAACGCTTGTAAGGAATACGGGAATATGTTTCGGCGTGTTGAGCGCCGTAGACATAAAAATTCCCATAATCGCCGCGTCCTTTGTTATTGCCGCGGCA
>JAKJFI010000022.1 GCA_022704985.1 Candidatus Omnitrophota bacterium
GACTATGAATATCCCGAGTCCAAGATTAAAGCCGCGCTTGCGGAGCTTCCACAGATAGAATAGGGACTGTGAAGATAAAAATATGCGGTTTTACCGTGAGAAATGATATAGAATGCGCCATTTCTCTTGGAATCCGGATAGTCGGGATTAACCTATACGATAAGAGTCCAAGGCATGTTTCTTTCGAAAGAGCCAGAGAGCTTCTTGGAGGTCTTCCTTCTGGGGTTATGAGTATAGGGGTGTTTGTTAATCCCGATGAAGGTACGCTTCTCAGCAGTATGGAGATTCTTAACCTTTCAGGTGTACAGCTTCACGGTGACGAACCGCCGGAACTCATCCGAAAAATAAGAAAGGAGTTTCCGGACAGGATTATTATAAAAGCATTGAAGGTGGGAAACAGCGCGTCCTTGCAGAATGGATTGAAGAACTACAGACCGGATTACTTCCTGCTTGATGCCTACAGAAAAGATATACCCGGAGGTACAGGGAGATGCATAGAGAAGGCATTTCTCAGAGAGGCGGGTATCCCGTGGGAAAAGATATTTCTTGCGGGTGGAATTACTCCTGAAAACGTGAGAGAGACGGTCGAGGAGTTCAAGCCCTACGGGATAGATGTTGCTTCTGGTGTGGAGTCAACTCCCGGCAGGAAGGACAGCAAGAAAATGCGCAGACTGGTTTACAACGTAAAATGAAAAGACAATTGCCGGACAGACATGGAAAATACGGAGAGTTTGGCGGGATATATGCTCCTGAGACCCTTATGCCTGCGCTTGATGAACTTGACAGGAAATACAGAACTATATCAAGACAGGCAGGGTTTAAAAAGGAGTTGGACAACCTTTTGCGAGAGTATGCGGGCAGACCTACAATCCTCTATTTCGCAAAAAATTTCAGTAAACTCATAGGATGCAGGGTATATCTGAAGAGAGAGGACCTTGCGTTTACGGGAGCGCACAAGATAAACAACACGCTGGGACAGGTGCTTCTTGCAAAAAGGATGGGAAAGAAGCGCGTGATTGCGGAAACGGGCGCTGGACAGCATGGGGTTGCAACGGCAACCGCGGCAGCTCTTATGAAAGTGCCATGCCGCGTATATATGGGCGAAACGGACTGCGAAAGGCAGAAACTAAACGTTTACAGGATGAAACTTCTCGGTTCCGAGGTTATCCCCGTGAGTTCGGGAAGCAGGACGTTGAAGGATGCGATAAACGAGGCATTCCGGGATTGGATAGCAAATTTCAGAAGCACTCATTACGCGATAGGGTCGGTGGTGGGTCCGCATCCCTATCCGGAAATAGTGAGGGATTTCCAGTCAGTCATAGGCAAGGAAACAAGAAAGCAAATTATTGCAAAGGAAAACAGCTTGCCTGATTATCTCGTTGCGTGCGTTGGAGGAGGAAGCAACAGCATTGGGCTGTTCAGTCCCTTTTATAAGGATTCGTCAGTAAAACTCATAGGGATTGAAGCGGGCGGCGCAGGAGTTAATACCAAAAAGCATTCGGCCACTCTCGCGAAGGGCAGTAAAGGGGTGCTGCACGGCAGTTTTTCCTATGTGTTACAGGAAAAATATGGACAGATAACTCCGACTCATTCAGTTTCAGCGGGACTGGATTACCCCGGTGTTGGACCCGAACATTCATTTTACAAGAAATCTGGAAGGGCTGAATATGACTATGCAACCGATGATGACGCCCTGAAGGGGTTTCATGTTTTGAGCGAAACTGAGGGGATAATACCCGCACTTGAGTCAGCACATGCGATAGGATGGGTTATCAGGAACAGGAAAAGGTTCAAGAGTGCCGATATAGTCGTGGTATCTCTTTCAGGAAGGGGTGACAAGGACGTTGCGGAAGTCGCCATGCTGGAAAATGCTTTCTGACGATTGCTTCTCCTTGCGGATAATGATTCCCTGCTCCGGTTGGTGGCAGGTAGATAGGGATATTACAGGATAAAATGAACAGGATTGACGAGAAATTTGCGGATTTGAAAGACAGGGGCGAAAAAGCGCTCATTGCCTATTTCACGGCGGGTTTTCCTTCGGCGTCTGCAACGATTGACATTGCAAAGAAGGCGGAGGATGCCGGAGTCGATATCATAGAATTGGGGGTTCCCTTTTCGGATCCGATAGCCGACGGTCCTATTATCCAGCACGCTTCATTCAAAGCCCTTGAAAACGGGATAAATACGGACGTCATTTTTGATATGTGCGGTAACCTCAAGGAATTCATAAAAATTCCGTATCTTCTGATGACATATTATAATCCGGTATATAAATACGGTCTTGCAAGGTTTTCCAGAAGATGCGCTGAAACCGGCGTCTCCGGCATAATAATACCCGACCTGCCTTACGAGGAAAGCGGAGAGATAAGAAAAAAACTTGAACGGTTTGATATCAGGTTAATAAGCTTCCTTACACCATATACAACGCTTGCAAGAGCAAAGAAGATTCTCAGCGATGCGGAGGGGTTTATCTATTTTACAACCTCAGCCGGAGTAACGGGTCCGAGGGCGGGTTTTTCCAAGGAACTGACGGGTGCCCTGAAGAAAGTGAAGGGTCTTTCGAATGTGCCGGTAGCGGCGGGATTCGGTGTTTCGTCCGCCGAACAGATTATGAGAATACGGGAATACGTTGACGGGGTTATCGTTGGCAGTTTTTTTGTAAAAACAATCATTGATGGTAAAATGGAAAAATTATGGGAAGACATCCGAGAGCTAAAAAGACCCCTGGCGGAAAGAAAAAGCTGTTGAAGATAATACTTCTATTGGTCCTTCTGGGGGCGATTGGAGCCGGAGTCAGTTATTACAGGAAATACGTTGAGGACCAGAGAAGGAAGCTTGCGCTTGAGGAACAGAGGAGAAGAGAAGAAGAGGAAAAAGAACGGCAGAGAAAACTTCTTGAGCAGAAGCGTCGGGAGTTTGACGCTCTGGTTGAGGAGATGAAAAGGTATTACGCCGCCGGTAATTTCAAGAAGGCGAGAGAAGTCGCTGCAAAAGCTCTTGCGCTTGCTGAGGAATATAACTTCCCTGCGGATGAGATATATAAATACCTGCGGTTAATGGATGTTGCGGATTACACCTCAAAGTTGAACAAACTGAAGAAGATGAATGAGGACATCTACAAGTACCTGTATGTGCGCAACGAGGCGCTCAAGATACCTGGCTGGAATGAACTGAAAAAACTGAGAGGTTCCGTGCTGAGCAAAACCTACGATAATGAATACCTCGTTACGCTTATCCTTGCAAAAGAAAGTGCTATAGCCGGTAAGAAGGGAGAAATGGCGGCGCATAATTATTTCTTGAGCAGGGATTACCTCAATAAAGCGATAACCCTTCGGCAGGAACGAAAGATTGTCCGGTCTCCGGAAGAAGATATGGCAAGAAAGCTTCAGCGAGACCTGTTTTACTCTTCCAAAGAATTGAGGAAAGAGACCATCCCGATGGGGATTTACGAAACGCCATGAAAGCGAATACCATAAGAATCGGGGTTCTGGGATGTGGAACTGTAGGGAGTTCTGTCATTCGTGCGATAATCGGGAACGGGAAAACTCTAAAGCAAAAAACACGCATTGAATTTTCCGTCATCAGGGTATGCGACAGGGATAAGAAGAAGGCAGGACTCTTTCCGGATATTTACACACCTCTGGATACCGACATAACGGATTCACCCGATATAGACATTGTTGTGGAGCTTATCGGTGGGGTTGAACATGCTTTTAAAGCCGTCAAAAGAGCCATAAAGAACGGAAAATCCGTGGTTACGGCAAACAAGGCGCTGATATCCGAGAGGGGAGTTGAGTTATTCAGACTTGCCGCTGAAAACGGCGTTCACGTGGGTTTTGAGGCGAGTGTTGCCGGCGCTATCCCCGTGATAAAAGCAATAAGGGAAAGCTTTATAGGCAACCGTCTTTCAAAGATGATGGGAATTCTCAACGGAACCACCAATTACATCCTTACCAGCATGTCCCTGAATTCTTCTACTTTTTCACAGGCGTTCCTGCAGGCGAGGAAACTGGGCTACGCTGAAGCGGATGCCACACTTGATATTACCGGACTGGATACGGCTCACAAGCTTTCAATTCTTTCAACGCTTGCTTTTGGAAGGCATGTATATTGGAAGGACATACCTGTTGAAGGGATAGAGAAAATAGATGCGATGGACATAGCTTTTACCAGAGAATTTGGATATAGGATAAAACTCCTTGCAGTCGCACAAAAAACAGGCAGGCAGGTTGACATAAGAGTGCATCCCGCCCTTCTTCCGGAAACACATCCGCTTTCCACAGTCGAAGGGGTTTATAACGCGGTGTATATTGAGGGGGACCTTGCGGGAAAATCGCTCCTTTACGGGGAAGGAGCGGGCGGTAATGCGGCTGGAAGCGCTGTCATCTCTGACATCGTTGACATAGGGAAAAAGCTTTTTCACAACAACATTCCGAATGAATCATCAGTATATCAGGACGAAAAAGCTGTAATGGTTCCAATGAGTGAAATATTCACAAGGTATTATTGCAGATTTACCGCGCTTGATAAGCCGGGTGTGCTTTCGCGTATCGCTGATATACTGGGGAGAAACAGCATAAGCATCGCGTCGGTCATCCAGAAAGAGGAGCGTCCGGAAAAGGCGGTCCCAATCCTCATGCTCACCCACAGGGCAAAGGAAGAGTCTCTCCAGAAAGCTGTCGGAGCGATAGATAGGCTCAACGTAATCAAGAACCCCACCGTTATTATACGCCTTGCGGAATAGGCAATTAACGGAAAACACCCTCAAATCCGGATACTAATCATTTTCCCTTCATATTTCTTTGGAGGTAAAAAAGCACGGGAAAATCAGGTGACAACAGCCTGGATATGTGCTACTATTTCACCTGAAATCAAGGAGCAAAATGCAAGGAAATATAATGTACAGGAGCACCAATAGAAAAGCCCCTCATGTAAGTTTTAAAGAGGCTCTTCTAAAGGGCCAGGCGCCAGACTACGGATTGTACTTGCCGGTTGAAATTCCATCATTAAGCACGAAAGAGATTGAATCTTTCAGAGCAATGGAATATCCGGAGATTGCTTATAGCGTCATGGAAAAATTTCTGCTGCATGAGATTGAGCCATCCATGCTACGGAAGATGGTCTTTGAATCCTATAATTTCAAGGTGCCAATACAAAAGGTTACAGAGAAGCTTTATCTGCTATGGCTTACCAAAGGACCGACGGCATCTTTTAAGGATTTTGCGGCAAGGATGATGGCGCGCATGATATGCTTTTACGCCGCGCAGGACGGCAGAAAACTCACCGTTCTTGTTGCAACATCCGGAGATACGGGAAGCGCCATCGCAAACGCCTTCTACGGGATGGAGAATATAAAAGTTGTCATTCTTTTTCCGAAGGGAGAGGTCAGCGAAAGGCAGAGAAAACAGATGACAACGCTGGGGAAGAATGTATCCCCGATTGAGATTGACGGAAAATTCGACGACTGCCAGGCTATTGTGAAAAGGGCGTTCAACGATCCAGAGTTGGAACAACTTGGACTTACTTCCGCCAACTCAATAAACTTTGGACGGCTTCTTCCGCAGGCAGTCTATTATTTCTATGCCTTTTCCAGACTCAGAGAGAAGAATGTCGTTTTTGCAGTTCCTTCGGGCAACTTTGGAGACCTGATGGGAGGTATAATAGCAGGAAGGATGGGACTGTCCGTGAAAAAGTTTATCGTAGCGGTCAATGACAATGATGAATTTCCGCGCTTCCTGCAGACAGGACGATATGCGCCTGTCGTGCCTTCCAGACAGTGCAGTTCAAATGCTATGAATGTTGGACATCCGAGCAATTTAGCGCGTCTGATTGACCTGTACGGCGGGTGGTTGACAGACGAGAGGGATGCTGAAGGAGCGGTGCTGCGTAAGGGAGTAATGAAAATTCAGCCTGATATGGATGCATTGAGAAGAGATTTATCCTCCTACTCAATAACCGAGGAAGAAGTGGATGAGACAATAACCGGCATATACGACAGATACGGCATCGTGATTGAACCTCATGGAGCCGTGGGCGTGAAAGCCGCAGAAAAGTTCGGTGACAGCTCGCTTGTCATAGCGCTTGAAACCGCGGATCCTGCCAAGTTCCCGGAAAAGATAAGGACTCTTTTGAATATAGACCCTGAACCGCCCGTGTTCATGGCCGGACTTGATTCAGGAAGTGAGAGTTTCAACAGCATGGAAAATGATTATATGAAATTTCGGGCATTTCTAAAAAGCCTATGAGATACATAATACTTGTGATGGACGGCGCAGGGGACAACCGTCTGGATGAACTTGGAGGGAAAACTCCTTTACAGGCGGCGGAGAAGGAGAATATAGACCGCCTTGCCCGCTACGGTTCCTGCGGACTGTTCCGCACGATACCCGTAAACTTCTCAACGGGATCAGCGGTCGCCAATCTCTCGATACTCGGATACGACCCGCATAAATTTTTTCAGGGGAGGGGTGTTCTTGAGGCGGCAGCGATGGGGGTTTCCCTTGATGCTGATGACGTTGCATTCAGGTGCAATACCATATGCGTATCGGAAGACGGCAGGATAAAGAATCATTCAGCAGGACATATTTCCTCGGAGGAATCCGCAACGCTCATAGAGGAAGCCAACATAAGACTGGGGAAACGCAATGTATTATTCCACGCGGGCGTGAGCTACAGGCATCTTCTTGTAATGAAAGGCGGCTTTTCCCCGGACGTTAAGTGTTATCCGCCCCATGACTATATCAAGCGAAAATATGAAGAACTTCTTGTCACCCCCCTGAACCGGGAGGCGGAAGTTACCGCAATGGTCTTGAACGGCATAATAATAAATTCTTCCGCGTTTATGGAAAAGCATCCCGTCAATCTTTTGCGTGAGAGGCAAGGCAAGGACAAGGCGAACATGCTGTGGCCGTGGTCGCCTGGGAAGAGACCGGCGATGCAGACCTTCCTTGAACGCTTTGGGATGAAAGGCGCGGTTATCTCCGCCGTGGACCTTGTAAAAGGTCTGGGCATATACAGTGGTTTTGACGTGATAGACGTGGAGGGGGCGACGGGGCTTTACGATACAAACTATGCGGGTAAGGCGGCGGCATGCATAGACGCTCTCAAAAAATACGATATCGTGTATCTGCATGTGGAAGCGCCAGACGAGGCGGGACATGAGGGTAATGCGCGGTTGAAGATAAGGTGCATAGAAGATTTTGACAGGCTGCTCACAGGTGTCATCCTGAAGGGGATAGACATGAATGAGACTTCCATCATGTTACTCCCGGACCATTACACTCCGGTTTCAACGAGAGCGCATTCAACGGAACCGGTGCCGTTCCTGATATATAATCCGAAAATCAGTCCGGATGCAGTACAAGAATTCGATGAAGACTCCTGCGCCGCCGGAAGATACGGACTTATTGAGGATTATACTCTCATAAACAAACTGCTTGGGAAATAGTAGAAGATTAGACAAAAAGGTATAATAATAACATGTACATTATAATAGTGGGATGCGGCAGGATAGGGTCATACCTTGCAAACCTTCTCCAGGACGAAAACAACGTGGTTGTGGTTGACAGGGATGAAAAGACTTCCGCAAGGCTCGGCGATAGTTTTAACGGCTTATACATGACCGGAGACGGTCTTGATCCCGACGTGCTGAAGGAGGCGGGGATAGAGAAAGCCGACGCTCTCGCGGTTACCACCAGCAACGATAATACCAACATAGTCATAGCCCAGATAGCCAAGAAGGTGTTTAACGTGAGAAGGGTTGTTGCAAGAGTTTCAGATGTTGGGAAATCAGATATATATAAGAACCTTGGGGTGGATCCTGTCAACAGTACATCTATTTTTGCCATGTTTTTAAGAGAAAAAATAATTGAAAAGAACTTCAGCACATACATATTTGAAAGTAACAAGGTAAGCATACTTGAAATAAAAGATACTGCGGAATACAAAGGTAAAACTCCGAAGGATATAAATGTGCCTGGCGAGTTTCATGTAATTGCGGTAGCAAGAAAGGGAGACCCTGTTATTGCGGATGAAAATACGGTTTTTCAAGAGGGAGACGTAATTCTCGGCATTGTGAGATTATCGGGATTGAGGAAAGTGAAGAAGCTTCTTAGACTTCAATGAACAGCCCTTTTTGAGTGCTTCCCATTGAGGGAAGGCGAGGGGAAATAGAGATGAACGTTATCATAGTAGGCGGCGGAAACGTAGGATATAACCTCGCGGAGCGATTGAGCGCGAGCAATTACGTTGCGTTGATAGAAAAGGACCCGGAGACCGGCAAGAGGCTTGCCGGCAGGATAAATGTCCTTGTAATGCAGGGCGACGGCTGTGATACAAACGTGCTAAAAAAAGCGGGAATAACAAAGGCCGACGTTGTGGCCGCAGTCACGGGAAGCGACGTTGACAACCTTGTCGTCTGCCAGATTGCAAAAGACATTTTCCATGTCAATAGAACCGTTGCCAAGGTCAACGACCCGAAAAATGAGAAGATATTCTACCAGCTTGGCGTGGATATCGCGATAGGCAGTACGGCGATAATAGCTAAGGTTATCGAAGACGAAGTAAGCTGGGACGATTTCATAAATCTCTTCACGTTCAAGCGGGGAAATCTTTCGATAGTGAGGGTTGACCTTCCGGAAACCTCTCCTGCTATCGATACGTCGGTAAATGCCCTTGCGCTTCCCGAAGATTCCGTTTTAGTAGCGATTATAAGAAACGGGGAAATAATGATACCCCGGCAAAATACCGTTCTCAAGCAAAAGGACGAGATTATTGCCATAACGAAGGTTGAAAATGAATCGCTTTTGTTTAAATCTCTCATTGGCGAGGTTGCCGAAAAATGATTGAGCGGCTGATAAAATACCTAATGATTACATACAGGTGGGTTGTTGGCGTGACGATTGAGCTGGTATATCCGTTCATAACGTTTGCGGCGGCGGCCATTATCTGTTTTCTTTTTTACATTACACTTCTGTTTCAAAAATGATACCCCACTTTTCGCGCGAAGATGTGAGTTCCATTCTGCATTACATGGGGAAGCTCATCTCTGGTCTTGGAAGACTTATGGTCATCCCTCTTGTCATTGGTATCATTAACGCGGAGTGGAGCCCGTCAATTGATTTTATAATTTCTTCACTTGCATGTCTGTTCGCGGGCAATTTTCTCCTCATGACCTTTCCCGTCGAAACCGACCTGAATTGGCGGCAGGGCATGAGTCTGGTCGCCTTATCATGGCTGGTGGCAATGATTCTTGGGGCGGTTCCTCTTTATCTTTCAGGTCACTACGGTAGTTTTCTCGACGCTTCATTTGAGGCGATGAGCGCTTTTGCAACGACGGGGTTTGTTATCGCCAATGACATTGACCATATGGCCTATTCGTATAATTTCTGGAGGCATTTTATGTGCTTCATCGGCGGTCAGGGCATCATTCTCGTAGCGCTAACCCTTTTTGTAAAGGGCGGGAGCGCTTTCAAGGTTTACGTTGGCGAGGCGCGAGAAGAGAAGATTATGCCCAATATCATACAGACCGCGCGATTTATATGGTTTGTCAGCCTTACCTATCTTGTTATAGGCACCCTCATTCTTTTCTTGATAAACATTTTCAGGGATATATCTCCCGGAAGGTCGCTTTTTCACGCGATATGCCTATTTATGGCTGGATGGGATACTGCGGGATTTGCCGTACAGTCGCAGAATATACTTTACTACCACAGTCCTGCCATAGAGATTGTTACCGCAATGTTCTGTATGCTGGGAGCGGTGAATTTCGGAGTGCACTACGCAGTATGGACAGGCCGGCCAAGAGAACTTCTCAGAAATTTTGAACTAAAGGCCTATGTGGTAAGCATTCTGGGGCTTTTCTCCCTCATATGCCTGGGATTTATAATGCGGTTCCCCTTTCCTGACTATATTTCCTTTTTCCGGAAAACATTTTATCAGTTGATTTCTGCGCATACGGGCGTGGGATATTCCAACATAACAGTATATCATTTCTTGAATTACTGGCCGCCGCTGGCGCTCATCGGGATAATAATAGCAATGGGATTGGGAGGAAGTTCATCCTCAACCGCCGGCGGTATCAAGATATTAAGAATGGGGCTTTTCTACAAGGGGGTAAAGAAGGAAATAAGGATTCTGTCATCTCCGGAATCGGCGGTTATAGTTGAAAAATTCCACCATATGAAGGACATCTGCG
>JAKJFI010000023.1 GCA_022704985.1 Candidatus Omnitrophota bacterium
CCGCCTCAACGGCTTTCTCTGCAACCTTGTGTTTGTACGTATCGACTGATATGGGGACGCTGGATTCTGCGGAAAGAATCTTAACGAGGGGAACGACCCTTTTTATTTCTTCGTCTGCGGAAACCTTCTCACTGCCCGGGCGGGTTGACTCTCCGCCGATATCTATTATATCCGCTCCTTCGCGCGCCATCTGCCTCGCACGTTCAGCCGCCTTTTCAAAATCAGGATACCTGGCGCCGGAATAGAAAGAATCCGGGGTGATATTCAGCACTCCCATCAGCAGGAATGGTTTTGCAGGGAGCGTCTTGTTGTTGATTTGCCAGGTCTGTTCCATTATTTTTTAAGGAGGGCTTTTCTGTAGTCTTCCGCCTCCATGCTCTCCACTTCCTCCACCTCGCGCAGGCTCAGACATTTCAAGTTTCCCGCCATCTTGCCCACGAATAAGGTCTTTGCAACCTCTTCAATCAGCACGCTTCTGGCATACGCCTCTTTCAGTGTCTCGCCGATACATACGGCTCCGTGGTTCTTGAGGAGAACCGCGGCGCACTTTTTTATGTTGCCGACGACCGCTTTTCTTATGGCTTCCCCGCCCGGCTGGACATAGTCAACTACAGGAACATCCCTTCCCAGAAGCGCCACGTAATCGGGGAAAAGCGGTTTGAATTTTACCCCCGCGGATATCAGTCCCACGGTTATGGGAGGATGCGTGTGTATCACGGCTCTCACCTCGTCCCTTTCCAGGTAGATGCCAAGGTGCATGGTAGCTTCGCAGGTCGGTCTCAAATCCCCGTAAATCTTCCCTGTTTTCAGGTTTATCTTAACCCATTCCTCTTCCTTTATCTCGTCAAGGAAAAAGCCGCTCGGGGAAAGAAAGACAGAATCGCCCTCTCTCGCGCTGATATTCCCTCCCGGTCCTGCCACAAGTCCCTTCTCTGCAAGTTTCTTCCCGTATTCGCTCAATTGCTTACGTATATGTTCCATGTTTTGCTTCCTCTGTCATTGCGAGCGCTTTGTGCGCGGCAATCTCAACCTTCCGTGTCATTGAGATTGCTTCGTTATACGCAACATTCCTCGCAATGACAAACTGTTAGGCGATTACTCCGCCTTCAATTACTGCCGGATTCTTAATTTGAGGAATTTGCGTTTGCCGGCCTTAAGCACCTGTCCGTCCTGCACCGCGACCCTTGCATGGGGGTCTTCCACGGTCAGGTTGTCCAGCTTTACAGCTTTCTGTATCACCAGCCTTCTTGCCTCCGACTTTGACGGCAGGAGTCCTGATTCAACGGCGACGTCAATCAGGGAAATCTTCCCTTCGGCGTCGAGCAGATTTTTCCCTACGGCAAACTCCGGGATGTCGGAAGGCATCTGCTTTTCTTTGAATACTCTTTCAAATTCCCGCTCCGCATCAACCGCCGCATTATCCCCGAAATAACCCTTTACTATCTCTTTTGCCAGCAAGGCCTTTGCCTGCCTGGGGTTTTCCCTGATAGCCTTTCCGGCTTGCGCATCCGGAACATCTGTCAGTATGCGGAAGTATTCTTCCATAAGACTGTCCGGGATAGACATGACCTTGCCGAACATCTCGCCGGACGTTGTCTCTATGGGGATATGATTGCCGTAGCTCTTGCTCATCTTCATGCTTCCGTCGGTGCCCACGAGTATGGGCATAGTTATCACGACCTGTTTTTTCTGTCCGAACGCCTCCTGTATCGTTCTTCCGGCAAGAAGGTTGAATTTCTGTTCGGTTGCTCCGATTTCAATGTCGGCGTTCAGCGCGTAGGAGTCGTATCCCTGCAGGAGCGGATAGAGAAATTCCTGAAGACATATGGGCTTGTTCGAACGGTATCTCTGGGAAAAATCCTCCCGTTCGAGTATCTGCGCGATGGTAAAAACGGATGTAAGCTTTATTATTTCCTCGAGAGAGAGCTTTGACAGCCAGTCAGAGTTATATACAAACTCCGTTTTTGAAAGGTCCAGTATTTTCCCCGCCTGCTCCCTGTATCTTGAAAGGTTTTGTTTTATCTGCTCAACCGAGAGGATGGGTCTGGTCTCATTTCTTCCGGTCGGGTCCCCTATCCTTGCGGTGAAATCGCCTATGAGAAACAGCACCCTGTGCCCGAGGTCCTGGAATTCCTTCAGTTTCTTGATGGGCACCGTGTGCCCCAGGTGTATCTCCGGGGCGGTGGGGTCAATCCCGTACTTTACCCGCAACGGGGTATTCGTTCTGAGGGAGTTGTCCAGTTTCTCCTTAAGCTCTTTCTCCTCGATGACCTCAGCGGTATTCCTTTTTATGATGTCAAACTGTCTCTCTGTTTCGTTCATTATGACTTAAAGTTTACTTTCAGGTGAGGAATAAGTCAAAATTTATGATTTTTTTGACTTTTTATCCGATATGGCATATCTTAATTGAGAGTTTTTCTCCCAAACAAAAATCGCAACTCCTCACCAGGAATACATTCGGCGGGAGTTCAAAGCAAAGGAGGTTCGTAATGTTGAAGCAATTCTTTACACCGAAAAGCGTCGCTCTCATCGGCGCATCAAAGAACCCGGACAAACTGGGCTATAGAATTCTTAAAAACCTCATCGACGGAGGGTTCAAAGGCGCTCTCTACCCCGTCAACCCTTCCGCGGAAAACATCCTCAACCTCAAAACCTACAAATCCGTATCCGAAATACCCTCTCCCCCAGAACTTGCAATCATAGTTATACCACCAAAATTCGTGCTGGACGTGGCGGAGGAGTGCGGCAGAGTCGGCGTCAAGGGGCTCATAGTAATTACCGCGGGCTTCAAGGAATCCGGTTCTGAAGGAAAGCAGGTGGAGGAGAAACTCAAGGAGACGGTAAAAAAATACGGAATGCGAATGATAGGCCCCAACTGCCTGGGAGTGATTGATACGGTAAACAACCTGAATGCCTCTTTCGCGTTTGAGATGCCGCCGAAGGGAAAAATTTCCTTCATCACGCAGTCCGGCGCTCTGGGTACGGCCATCCTTGACTGGGCGTCGAAGGAGAACATAGGGCTTTCCAAGTTCGTCAGTTTCGGCAATATGGCGGACGTATCCGAGACCGACCTTATTGAAGAGTTTGGGGATGACCCGGAAACCAATGTCATACTCCTTTATCTTGAGGGACTGCAGAACGGCAGGAAATTCATAGAGAAGGTAAAAAACGTAGCGGTAAAAAAGCCCATTATAATGGTCAAATCAGGCAAGAGCTCCGCCGGCAGCAAGGCGGTATCATCGCATACCGGCAGTCTTGCGGGCTCGGATAGAGCGTACAACGCCGCGTTGAAACAGTCAGGAGTCATAAGAGCCGATTCAGTGCAGGAACTCTTCGACTATGCGCTGGCCTTCGCCAGCCAGCCTGCGCCAGAAGGTCCGGGAATCGGCATCGTCACCAATGCCGGGGGACCGGCGATAATGTGCATGGATGCCATCGAAGGCACAGGACTCACCCCTTCGGTGCTGTCCGAAGAAACAAAGAACAAGCTTAAGACTTTTCTCTCCGTGGCGTCCAATGTAAACAACCCGGTTGACGTCCTGGGAGATGCGCTGGCGGACAAGTACGAAAAATCGATGGAAGCGCTTATCGCCGATAAAAACGTCGATGCCATCATCGCCATAGTCACCCCGCAGGTTGTCACACAGATACCGGAGACGGCCGAAAAGGTTGTGGAGCTCTCGAAAGGTTCTGCAAAAACGGTGATTGGATGCTTTATGGGCGGAAAAAGAATCAATGATGGCGTAAACGTTCTAATGAAAAACGGGGTGCCGAATTACCCGTTCCCTGAAAGAGCGGTTTCCTCGCTGAAAGGCATGCTGAGACACAAGAGATGGGTGGATAAGGACAAGGGAAAGATTGTAACGTTTGATACGGATAAAACGACCGTTGCGGGCATAATAGCGGAGATAAAAAAATCCGGCAGGAATACCGCGGGGGATATCGAAGGACGGAAAATTCTCTCGGCATACGGCATAAGAACTGTTGAGTCTGTGCTCGCAAAGGATGCCTCCGGATGCAAGGAGTACTTCAATAAGACGGGTGGCGCAGTGGTCATGAAGTTGGTTTCGCCGGACATTCTCCACAAGACCGAGGCGGGCGGCGTGAAAGTCGGGCTTGCCACTTCTGAAGAGGTTGAAAAGGGCTTCAGGGAAATCATGGCGTCTGCAAAGAGATACAAAAAGGACGCTGTCATTGAAGGGGTACAGCTCCAGCCGTTGATATCGGGAGGAACCGAGGTAATCGTGGGGGTGAATAAGGACCCGCAGTTCGGGCACCTGCTGATGTTTGGCCTGGGAGGCATCTATGTTGAACTTTTGAAAGACGTTTCTTTCAGGGTCATACCGGTTACCGACGTTGACGCAGATGAGATGCCGGAAGAAATCAAGACCTCTAAAATGCTCAGAGGATTCAGGGGAGCGCCGCCGAGAGACATGGAAGCGGTAAAGGACGTTCTGTTGAGAATATCGCAGTTGTGCTGTGACTTCCCGGAGATAGCGGAAATGGACATTAACCCGCTGATGGTAATGGAGAAGGGAAAGGGAGCGGTTGCGGTGGACGCCCGCTTCGCATTTAATACAGACTGATTTCATCCAGATAGCATCTCCTTGCTATATGGCGAACACAATTTGGTATGACCATAATAACGGAGAATCAGTATCCTCATTCTTGGAGGAAAAATGAAAGGAAAAAAGTACGGAGTAGGGATTGTAGGGTTCGGCGGGATAGCAAAGGCATGCCATCTTCCCGGATGGAAAAAATTGGATGATGTTGAGATACTGGGTGCGGTTGACTCATCTGATATGGCGCGGAAATCCGCAAAAGAAGAGTTTTCCATTCCCAATGTTTTCGAGGATTACAGAAAACTCCTGGAGATAGACGAGATAGACATAATAGATGTCTGCGCGCCCAATACTCTTCATTTCCCGGTTACGGTCGATGCGCTGAATGCCGGCAAGCACGTCATATGCGAGAAACCGCTTGCAGTAAGCATCAAAGAAGTGGAAGGGATGATTGCGGCATCGAAGAAATCAGGGAAGAAACTCATGGCCGCGCAGCATCAGAGGTTCAGAAAGGACAGCGCGGCGGTCAAAAAGATGATTGACGAGGGTGTCTTCGGGGAAATCTATCATGCCGTAGCAAATGCTATGAGAAGAAGAGGGATACCCTGCCGGGATACGTTCATCAAGAAAGCCCTTTCCGGAGGCGGTCCTATGTTTGACATCGGGGTTCACATACTTGACCTTACCTACTGGTTTATGGGATGCCCGAAGGTTCATTCGGTGAAGGGTTCCGCTTGCACAAAGCTGGCAAAGAGAAAAGACATCAGGGGCGGATGGGACAGGGAGACGTATGACGTGGAGGATTTTGCTGTGGGTTTCATAAGATTTGATGATGGAAGAACCGTTTCGCTCTCTACCAGTTTCCTTGCAAACATGGAGAAAATAGAGGACTTTTCCACGACTATCTTCGGTACCGAGGCGGGCATGAAATGGCCGGACGGAAAAATCTATACTGAAAAAAGCGGCGTTCTGCAGGATATTTCGCCGAGATTCGACGTCCTGCCGGAGATAACCCCCCACCATGAGGAAATACGGGCATTCGTTGAGTGTGTACAGAAAGATAAAGAAGTGCCGGTGAAACCTGAGGAATCTCTCGAGGTAATAAAGATACTGGAAGGTATTTATATAAGCGCGGATTCCGGCAAGGAAGTAATATTTTAGTACCGGCTTGATTTTATACGGAGAGCGGTGTCGGCTTCGTCAACATACGTTTTTCACAAGCCCCATGGGACGAACTGGCGCGCCTTGTCGGCGCGACCGAGATAGTTATGGACAAAACATCTTCAGCCGGCTGAAAAATCTACAGGTAATATCATTGACTGTCTCTTTCCGGCACAATCCGGAAACTCTTCTCAATCGTCCGTCCGGTTACCACCTCGCGTACCAGTAGTTTCCACACACCTGTTTCCGGGGCAATACCGAGAGAGACTGTTTCTCCGGATTGTTTGGGTTCTGCAAACAGCACTTTTGTGCCGTAATCGACAATTTCCCCGGACGGAGAAAGCAGTTCCGCGTACAAAGGAAATTCCCGTATGTTGCTTTGCACTGAATAACGCAGTGGCTCTCCCCGCCTGACCGCATCGGGCACGATAACAGATGTCTCCGGTCGCCTGGGAAGCACCGCGTAGAGGTTTGCTATGCCGGGCGCAAGCATATCGCTGATTTTAACGCCGTAACCGAAAGCTCTCCTGCCCCGCACTTCATATACATATCCTTTTTCAGGAAATGCAATCCTGTATTCCTCTGCCATGGTTTTGATTTCATCCACGGATTTTTCGTACAGGAGAGGATAAAGAATGCTGTTAGGGTCTTTCCCCCGCGCGGCCGCCGCCGGAAGCGGAACTGGCAGGCGCATGACGCCGAAATACTCTATGTCGCCTCTGCGGAAATGGTCGGTTTCTGCGGTAATCTGCCTGCCGTTTTGTCCGGTGACGGTTAGCGCCGGCATAATCCCGAGACGTTTAAGGATATCCGCAACGGCATTTCCTGTTTCGCGCGACAACTCAATGTTCGCGCCCCCGAGGTAATAGGCTGTTCCCCTTCCATATGGGACCGGCGAACCTGTCCCGGCTGGAATTTCCACGCCTGTCTCGCGCAGGTCGCCCTTGTATGCGATACCGTTCAGAACATATTCACTCTCCTGCTGGATTAGCCCGCCGTCCTTCCGTTTCACGCGGAACACGTCATCCAGTAAACCGTCCTTCCGTTTCCGCCCGGTTTCCGTATATAGTCCTGTCTGGGCGTCAGCCAGCAGTATGCCGCCCGCGTTGACAAACTCGCGTATCTGCCGCGCTTCCTCATCTGTCATGGCAAAAGAAAGAGGCAGAATCAGCGCCTTGAAACCGCCGCGCCGCAGGTACCCGTCCTCAATCTGTTTCCGGCTGACATAGCGTGGAACGTAACCGAAATCACGCAGACCGTATGCCCATGAGAAGAAGTTATCCTTGAAGAGCGCCAGAAGGTCAAACCCTGCCTTTTTTCCGAGTAGAAAAGAGAGTTCAAGCGACGGCTGTGAGTAATGGACAGCCACCGGCGAGTAGAGATATTCCGAGGACGCCAGCACCTGCCCCGGGCCTTCCATGACTTCCTTCAGATGCTTCTTGATATATATTCCCTGCGCCGTCAGCGTCAGGTCCGGCAGGATGAGTCCTTGCGCATGAAAACACATAATGGCGTTGTTTCCGTGAAACAGAGCGCGCCATAGGCGGAACTGCTCGGCGGATTCCGGACGACCATACCCCAGGGCGATACTGCCGGCAATGCTTGTGCTCCGGTCGGTAAACGACATCGGAATATCTCCGTTGTCATAGAACACGATGACCGACTCCGCCTTCATCTTTTCCTCCCAGTCAAGTCCTCCGTATGCGCGCAGGAATGCACAGAGTCCGTCTTCTCCGACTAACGCGTCCGGAACGTCCCGTCTGATGATTCCGGCGCAGAAACGGAAATAATCCGCATATGTTCTGGACATGAATGCCCGATGCGCCAGCCACGAGGCATAGTTTCCGGACTGCACTGCTTTCTCCCATGTAGCGGGGACAACCTCGTCCCATTTCGTGAATCCGGTACCCCAGACCGCGTTCAAGCCGTCCAGCGAAGGATAGGTTTTCTTGAGCATCGTCCTGAATCCGTCAAGACAGTGGCAACAGAAGCAGACATCAACTGGGATATCCCGTTTGCGCGGGGTAAGCGCCATCTCGTCGCCAAGCATGTATATGAGAGGCCCGTTAATGTTGGTATTCCGCATGTATTCTTGTACCCTTTGCTCCATGCGGTCTCTGACCGCCGGGTCATTCGTGCAGGGAACTCTGACCAGCATGGGACGGCCGGTCTTTTTCCTGTATGCATCCGGAGCATTGAAATCGTCCATGTGTATACGCGCCATGTTCTGAGGCGTCATACGCAAGTTCGCCTTTGCAAGAAACAAGCCATGTTCCCAGGCGTACCCTCTTCCGGAGTTTAGTATGGTGGTAAACCCGATTTCTCTGCAACGCGCAAGGACCTCCGGATAGAGATGATTCGGGTAGCCCGTGTATCCGCTCCAGATTATCAGCGGCAGTAATTCTTTTTTGCGGTACACTCCGGGTATGTAAAATACGTTCTGTCGGGTATCAATAACGGTTCCGTCCGCAACGAGTGAAACCGATACCGCATGTCTAACGGTCATGGGATAGAGGGGCACGAACGAAAAAGATGTCCTGTACGCGCTGTTTTTCGTTGACGCAACCGGTTTCTGCTCACGGAAGAGCAAACGGTTATATCCGTCTCGGCACTCCAGCCGGAGGTGCATTTGTCCTGACCGGCGCCCATCTACCTCGATATCTCCGCGTACCTCCTCGCCCTCTGCATACGTTTCCCCGGAAAGAACAAACGATGATATTCGGGCGGAACGTTCCACCTCAAGGTTTGTTACAAGCCAGTCGAGCACCTCGCCTCCGGCGTCCCGCAGAACGACGCTGACCAGATGCGTTCCCCGCGGCAGAGCTTTGTCAACCGCCAGAGAAACCGTTCCGTTAACTACGGGACAATCAAGAGACTGCTCCATTTCCAGCCGCCCGCGCCATACTGTCGCCGACACCGTTTCTTTCCCGGTAAGCCGGCCATCCACTTTGATGTCCAGGCGTCCGTTATTCGTCCTGACATCCCTGAGCAACGCCGATTCCGGCATGCCGCCGGCCCAGCGCATCGCTTTCAGGAATAACGAATAGAAACATTCCTCATAGGCAAAATCGTACTCGTGATATCGGGTTGCGGGTATCAATCCCTGCGCACGGTAATTCAGCACGACAATCCGCCCACGTCCCAGCGCGCCTGTACTGATTGAGGACGGCGTAATTTCCTTGAAAAGAGAAAAAGGAAATCCGGCAGTCACGCTGAATTCCGCGGATGCCGGCGCAGCCTTTCCGATAGCCTCGCCCAACTCTCCATCCACGCCGACCGGATTAACGTATACCAGACCGGCGCCTGCCTTCACCGATTGCACAATCAGGTTCCGTACCGGCTCCGGCATAACCGTCCATGGAATACAGAGGGACCGAGAAGTGAAGAAATTGGTCCAGTCTCCAATCACGATAACCGCGGGCGAGAAAACCACGGAGTCGCTGGCGGTGCTGTCATCGACCGGAACCAGCTGTTCCGGGTCTGCACGCAGCGCGCGCAAGGCTTTCTCGCTATCAATATCTCTTTTCTCCTCTGGAATCACAGGCGTGACGTAGAATGCATTCATGTCCATGCGGGATGCCGCTTCTATGGCATCGCCCAACGCATAGGCGCTTACGATAAAAAGGACATCAGGGGACCCGGACGCCAGAGGTTTGCCAGGCCGCAGAAGAGGAACCGAACGGGTCCCGGGACGCGAAAGCGAGCGCGCTCCGGTTAAACGCACGGGGCTGGCTGAAAGATTGGTCAGACAGAACGCTACGGTCGCTATGGCGGCTATTGAAACGAGAGAATTCCGAACCTTGCCGGCGCTCCGCGCGCATCCAGCATAGAACAGAACGAACCTGCACAAGCCGCGACGAATATATTGAATCCCCATAGGTCTCCTTTCTCAGGCCGGTGGCCGAGTCGGCAAAACGGAAACGAAAAATGGAGCGCATCGCCATGAGTTGCGATGATGGCTCCGCTGTTCCACGGCGAGTACCGCAGTCCGCGGTCAGGCACAAGCTCCGCAAGGTATCCCTCTGTAGTGCCGCTGTTTAGGTTAACCGCAAAATGCGAGTACTTCTTCCCGGTGCGTCCCGGGTCAAAATATATTTCTGCCAGGCCGGTCTTTTCCGCGTCCTTTAGAAGAACGTGGATGTGCGTTCTGTCGCGAAAAACTGAAAAAGACGCGGCGGGATTCTTGCGGGATAAAACCTTAGTTTCAAACAGAGATAACAGTTGATATTCCAGGTTTAGAGGCGG